>JBILUB010000113.1:0-7349 GCA_044371245.1 Opitutaceae bacterium | reverse complement strand
GAAGGGCGTGGAAGTAGTTGGCGGGGGTGGTGATGTTCGCCACCTGGATGTTGTCTTCGGCGCAGAGCTGGAGGAATCGCTCGAGGCGGGCGGAGGAGTGTTCCGGGCCCTGGCCTTCGTAGCCGTGGGGGAGCAGGAGGACGATGCCGGAGACGCGTTGCCACTTCGACTCGCCGGAGACGATGAACTGGTCGATGACGACCTGGGCGCCGTTGGCGAAGTCGCCAAACTGGGCTTCCCAGATGCAGAGCATCTGGGGGTAGTCGAGCGAGTAGCCGTAGTCGAAGCCGAGCACGGCGGCTTCGGAGAGGAGGGAGTTATAGACGCAGAAGCGGGCCTGGCTCTCGGAGAGGTTGAGCAGGGGGACGTGTTTTTCGCGGGTCTCGGTGTCGTAAAGGACGGCGTGGCGGTGGCTGAAGGTGCCGCGCTCGCAGTCTTGGCCGGAGAGGCGCACGGGGGTGCCTTCGGCGAGCAGGGTCCCAAAGGCGAGGGCCTCGCCCATGCCCCAGTCGACGGGGCCTCCGGTGAGGACGGCGGCCCGTTGTTCGAGGAGGCGTTTGATTTTGGGGTTGGCGGTGAAGTGGGCCGGGAGGGTGGTGAGGCCGCGGACCACGGTCTGGATCAGCTCGGTGGAGACGCCGGTGGGCAGGGCGGTGTGGGAATAGCCGGCTTGGAAGACCGCTCCGGATTCGCGGAAGGGGTCGCCGCGCTCGCCGGCGGCTTTGCGCTGGAGCTCCGCCTGGCGGGCTTTTTCGAGGGAGGCGTCCATCGCGGCCGAGTACTCGTCCTTGATGGCGTCGGAATCGGCCTGGGTGTGGGAGCCGGCGGCGACGAGCTTCGCGGTGTAGATCGAGGAGACGGGGGGGTGGGCGGCGACTTTTTTGTAGAGGGTGGGCTGGGTGAAGGCGGGCTCGTCGGACTCGTTGTGCCCGTGTTTGCGGTAGCAGTACATGTCGACGACGGCGTCGCGCTGGAAGAGGCAGCGGTACTCGAGCGCGAGGGCGGTGACGAAGCAGACCGCTTCGGGATCATCGCCGTTCACATGGAAGATGGGCGCTTCGATCATTTTGGCGACGTCGGTGCAGTAGCGGGTGCTGCGGGCGTCGGAGGGCAGGGTGGTGAAGCCGATCTGGTTGTTGATGACGAAGTGCAGGGTACCGCCGGTGCGGTAGCCGGGGAGTTGGGAAAAGTTGAGCGTCTCGGCGACCACGCCCTGGCCGGCGAAGGCGGCGTCGCCGTGGATGAGCAGCGGGCACACGCGCCGGCGCTCGACGTCGCCGCGGATGCGCTGGCGAGCGCGAGCCTTGCCCTCGACGACGGGGTTGACGATCTCGAGGTGGGAGGGGTTGGCGGCGAGTCGTACCTCCACGGTTTTGCCCGAGGTGGTGTTGAGCACGGACTCGTAGCCGAGGTGGTACTTCACGTCACCGTCGCCGGCGACGGTGTGGGGGATGTAGTTTTCGGAGAACTGTTCGAAGAGGACGTCGAAGGGTTTGCGCAGGATGTTGGTCAGGACGGAGAGGCGGCCGCGGTGGGCCATGCCCATGACGATCTCTTCGACGCCCAGGCTGGCGCAGTGCTCGATCACGCTGTCGAGGGCGGCGATCATGGTCTCGCCGCCTTCGAGCGAGAAGCGTTTCTGGCCGACGAACTTGGTATGGAGAAACTTTTCGAAGAGCTCGGCCTTGTGGACGCGGCGGAGGATGCGGGTCTGCTGGGCGCGGGAAAAGGTGGGGATGTTTTCCACCGCTTCCATGCGGCGCTGGATCCACTCGCGGGCGTCGTGATCCTGGACGTGCATGAACTCGACGCCGATGTTGCCGCAGTAGGTGTTTTTGAGCGCCCGCTGGATGTCGCGAAGCTTGCGCTGACCGCCGCCCTGGAAGTTCGTGAGGGTAAAGCTCTCTTCGAGGTCTTCGGCTCCGAGGCCGAAGTGTTCGAGGGCGAGTTTCGGGTGGGCGGCGGGTTTCTCGCCGAGAGGATCGAGGTGAGCCTCGAGGTGACCGTGTGAACGGTGGGCGTTTATGTAACGGATGATCTGCGCCTGCTTGTAGGAGTCGACGACCTTGACCCCGGCGGCGGCCGCCGCGGCGGTGTTGGGAGTGGCGCCCGAGATCGCGCTGCTGTTGCCCAGGGTGAAGCCTTGGAAAAAAGCCCGCCACGTCGGATCGACGGAATCGGGGTCGTCGAGCCACCGCGCGTAGGCGGCTTCGATGACGTCTGAGTTCGCGCGGGCGGCGAGGGGAACGGAATTCATGGAGGGTTTTGGCGGAAAAAAGAGGTCGCGCAGCGGGATTCCGTGCGCGTGGATCGGGCAAAAGGAAGGGAGAGACTTGCGCGCACGGGCGGCGGGCTCAAGGGGCGAAGGGGCGGGAACGTGGGTTTGAGTTCTGCTAAAGGCCTGACACGATGGTGTAAATTTATCGAATAAGCCCCATGGAAACTGAAATCAAAGCCTCGCTTATGGCTCTCCTCGGAGCGATTAAGTCATCTAATGCCTCGGTCATCGCCGGGGAGATGGCCAAACTTGATGAGTTCGCGGTGCAGGGTCGGGCTACCCTGCACCCGCAACTCCTTCACTTTCTGGAGAGAAGGAGTTACGCGAAGGCGGCGATGTTCCTCGGAGGCGAGCAGGACATACCGGTGGGGATTTGTGGTGGCCGGGCCGGCCGGGAGGCGGGGGAGGTGCATCCATGAGCCGCGCCGACAAGTCTCGAATTTCGACCGCCGGCGGGGCTGATCTTGGCCAAAACCCCTTCGCGGGGGCCTTGGGAGGATTAGGAGAGCTGATGCCGGCGAAGTCGCACGCGGGCGTGCCTCCGGCCGGGCCCGAGGTCGAAGGGCGGGCCAGTCGCGGGCGGGTGGATGTGCTACGGAGCACGGCCGGACGCGGGGGGAAAGTCGTGACCGTTGCCAAAAACTTCGTCGGCATCGGCGCGTCGGAGAAGGAGGCGCTTTGCAAAAAGATGCGGGCGGCCGCCGGCTGTGGCGGCACGGTGAAGGAGGGAGTCATCGAGATCCAGGGTGACCAGCGGGACCTGGTGCTGCGTGTGCTCCGCGAGGCGGGGTTTCGGCCGGTTTTGGCCGGAGGCTGAGGGGAGGCCAGCCCTTGGCGCGCCCGTGCGCGGGACGCGAAGGAGAATGCTCACCGGGGGGCGAGGGCTGGGGGAGCAGCTGGGTCGGCAGGGCCGATCCAGCCGAGTTCCCCAAGCCAGTGTTCGAGGAGCGGTGCCCAAGGCGGCGCCGGTTTTTCGGGGCGCCCGAGGCCGAGGCCGTGCGCACCCTTGGGAAAGATATGCAGGGCACAGGCCACGCCGGCGCTCCAGCAAGCCTGGGCGTAGGCGAGGCTGTTGGCCATCGGCACCGAGCGGTCTTCGGCGGTGTGCCAGACGAAGGCGGGCGGACAGTCGGTGTGCACTTGGCGTTCGGCCGAGAGGAGGTCGACCAGAGCGGCTTCCGGCGCGGGACCGAGCACCCTGTCTCGGCTGTCCTGGTGGGTAAAGTCTTCGGCGAAGCTGATCACGGGGTAACACAACACGGTCGCATCCGGGCGGGCGGATTCGCGGGCGATCTCGTCCGTGAGTGGATCGACGGCATCGGCGTGGGCAAAAAGTGTCGAAAGCAGGGCCGCGAGGTGGCCTCCGGCGGAAGAGCCGATCACGCCGATCCGCGCGGGGTCCCTTCCTTCCCTGCGCGCTCTGGCCCGCAGCAGGCGCAGTCCACGCGCTGCGTCGCTCAGCATGGCGGGGTGACGGTAGCCCGCGCTGGCGAGACGGTAGTCGAGGACCGCCGCGTGCACGCCGCGTGCGGCCAGCCAGCGGGCGTAGGTCTCCCCCTCGTGCGCCGCGAGCAGATGATAGCCCCCGCCGGGGAGCACCAACATACTCGCCCCTCGGGCACGGGCTGGTTCGGCGCGGTACTCGGTGAGGCGGGGGGTGTGTCCTGCGCCGAGGCCGATCGCGCCGGGCACCGCTTCTGGCCAAAGGGAGAGCGCGGACATCGGACCTTGGGGAGGGGAGGGTGGATTCGGGGCCGTTTCGGCCTGGCAAAATGCGGGTTGCCCTTCGCGCTCCGGCTAATCTTCGAAACGAAGCGGCCGCCCGGTAGAGTGGGCGGCCGCGGGATAGAAGAGGCTCAGCGGCGCTTTTTGGGCGCGGGCTTCTTTTTCTTCTTCGGGGTGTCGTCGTCCTCGTCGTCGTCTTCTGCGTCGTCCTCGTCGTCTTCGTCCTCGTCGTCGTCTGCTTCCTCATCCTCGTCGCCTTCGGCGGCGGGCTTTTTCGCCTCCTCGTCCTCGTCCTTCTCTTCGTCCTCGTCCCACTTGAGCGAGGCGTCGTTTTTGATCGCTTCGTCGTCTTCGTCGTCGACGTCGGGCAGGTCGGCATCGTCGATTTCGGCTTCGTCGGCGGGCGCGGAGCGCTCGCCCTCGTCGTCGTCTTCGTCAAAGCCGGCGGGCGTGAAATCCAGAATCGCGCACAATTCGTCGAAAACGTGGACCGCCTTGCCCTCGATGAAGCTGGCGTTTTGGTCCTCGCGGAGTTCGTCCTCGACCTCGTCGACGGTGAGTTTGGCTTCGAATTTGAACACGTCGTTCAGCAGCTTCACCCGGCAGCGGGTGAGGTGGTCGAGCAGGTCGGCGAAGGGGCCGTTTTCGTCGTCCACCACGTCCGCGAGCAGAAACAGTTTTTCGTCGGAGTCGAAGACGGAGTCCTTGACGCGTTTGAGGCGGACGCGGCCATTCGTGGCTTCCTTTTCGATGCGGAAGGGGATGAAGGCGCCCTCAAAAACATCTTGGTCAAATCCGTAGTCGCGCAGCGGCTCGCAGAGTTCGATGAGGTGAGCGGCCTGGCGCGGGTCGACGATGCTAAGTCCGTCGGTGTCCCAGCGAACGGGGTCGCTGACTTCATCGACCCACCAGTTCATGTCTTCACCGAGTCGGACGATGCACCAGTCGAGAATTGCGGAGGAGTTGGCCATGGTTTCGATTAAAAATTTAGGGGGGTATCGCGCAGCCATGCCATCGGTGTGAGGCGAGTCAAACCGCTAAAGCGGCCTTTTTTGCGTGGGGACCGGCGGGGCGGCCGCCCGGGGGAATCGCGCTTGCGCGGCACGCGGAGCGTGAGCCAAGGGGGCGCGGAGAAGGGCTCGGCGAGCGATGACGAGTGGAGCCGTTCCGGGGCCGGCGTCGGCGGGGTGGTCGGGCTCTTGCCAAGGCCCTCGGTCGGCGTGACGCTGCCCGGTTTATGGGTACGCTCTACAGCCATTTGGTAAAACCGCTTCTGTTCCGTCTCGATCCAGAGGAGGCGCACGAGCATGGAGTCGACGCGCTCGCGCTCCTCGGACGCGTGGCTCCGCTGCGCGGCCTGCTGGAGCGCCTCAATCAACTCGATCCCGCGCTCCACCGCCCCGTCCGGGCTTTCGGGATCGATTTTCCCAACGCGGTCGGACTGGCGGCGGGCTTTGATAAAAACGCGGTGGCGTGGACCGCCGCCGCCGCCCTGGGTTTTGGCCATGTCGAGATCGGCACGGTCACGGCCCTCGCTCAGCCGGGTAATCCGCGCCCTCGGCTCTTCCGCTACCCCGAGGCGCGTGCGGTGATCAATCGGATGGGCTTTAACAACGAGGGCAGCGAGGCGGTCGCCGCCCGCCTCGCCACTCAGCCGGGCCCCGGGCGTCGGCGGATCCCGCTCGGGGTGAATCTCGGCAAATCCAAGGTCACGCCCAACGAGGAGGCCACCGGTGACTACCTCACCAGCTTTCGCCGGCTCGCCGATCACGCCGACTATGTGGTGGTGAATGTCTCGAGCCCGAACACCCCGGGCCTGCGCGCCTTGCAGGATGAGAAACCGCTGCGTGAGCTGCTCGGGGCCCTCAGCGCTGCCAACCGCGAGCGCGGTGAGCTCTCCCCCGGCGGCGCCGGGCGAAAGCCGCTCTTGCTCAAGATCGCGCCCGATCTGAGCTGGGCGCAGATCGATGCCGCGCTCGGGGTCATCGCCGAGTTCGGACTGGACGGTATCATCGCCACGAATACGACCTTGGCCCGGCCGGGAGCCTTCGCCGAGATCGGCCAGACTGGCGGCTTGAGCGGGGCGCCGTTGCGCCGGCGCAGCACCGAGATCGTCAACTATATCTCCCGCGCCACCGCCGGTCGCCTGCCGATCGTCGCGGTCGGGGGCATCCTCGACGAGGCCTCGGCCGGTGAAAAACTCGATGCCGGCGCCACCTTGGTCCAGGTTTACACGGGCTTGATTTACGAGGGGCCATTTCTGGCCGCCCGTCTCGCCCGCGCCTGCTCCGCTCGACAGCAGGGGCCGGTCGGCCTCTGATTTCAGCCCGGCGCTTGCGCGCCGCCCGCGGGCGCGGGCGGGTGCCACGCCCGGGCGGGCGCGGGCGCCGGGCAGTGATCTTCTCAGGGCGTCTCGACCCGGTAAAAGATCGCGCCGCCATTCAGGGGCACCACCGTCTGTGAGCTCGCGCTCTCGGCACTCACGCTGCTGTGAAGGCTGTAAGGTCCGCCCGGATTGGTCGCACGGGTGACCCGATAGGTGCGCCCCGGCACGCTTTGCCATTTTAGGACCATCGTCGTGCCCGAGTTGGCCTCCAGGCTGGTGACGCGGAAGACCGACTGGGCGGAGTTTGGGTCGGTGCGGGCGATGTACTCCAGCCGCGCGGGCACTCCGTCCGCGTCGCGATCGCTGTCGGCGTCGGCGATCTCGGGGTCGAAACCGAAATGCAGCTCCCACGCGTCCGGCAGGCCATCGCCGTCGGTGTCGGTGCCCCCTCGCCAGGAGGGGGCCCGGGTCCCCGAGTTTCCCCGGGCCCGGATCGCATCCCAGGTGGCGAAGTGCTCACTGACCGGTTCGCCCGCCGCGTCCATCTGGGTGTAGGTCCATTCCATCGTACCAAACTTTATCGCGAGGTTTTCCACGGGCGGCTGGCCCTCGCCGCCGCCGTCGATGTTTTGGTGGGTGAAGGCGGCCGTGGTGGCAGTTAGCTCCCAGAGTTCGACACGCAGGGGCCCGCGCTCGACGAGTACCAGGCGGACGGAGGCGAGCACGGTGCCGGCGGCGAGATGGCTGAAGACGACCGGCGTAGCTTGGTCGACCGTCTTGGTAAGCACGAACTCATCGATCACGGGTCGACCGGTCATGAGCGAGGGGCTAAAAGTCACCGTGTTCCCAAGCCCCGTGCCGAAGCTCAAGATTTCGATCCATCCCTTATAGAGGGGATCTTGCGCGGCGCCGGGTAGCTCCGGGCTTTGGAGAGGCGTGATCTGAAGAAAGGCATCGAAGGCTCCCGAGCACGGCACCCCAAGCATCAGGGCCGAGCCCAGGACCAACGAACGCAAAACA
>JBILUB010000112.1:0-7388 GCA_044371245.1 Opitutaceae bacterium | reverse complement strand
CCCCCTTCCCCCCGATGACCTCGAGACGATCGCGGCGGACGAGTCCCCGGCCCGGTCCTCCGACCACGCCGCCCTCTACGCCTGGCGTTGCTTCGTCTCCCTTCACTGGCCGACCCAAGCGGACGGCCAACGCGACCCGCACACCCTCCCCGGCCTGAGTGGCGACAATCCCACCGTCTGGAGCACCTGGCCGCCCGCCGCCCCGACAGCTACCGCGGACCCGACCGATCCCGCCGTCCGCCCCCGACGCACCCTCAGTCTCGACACCCTCGCCGGAGACCTTTTCCCCGACCTCCCCACGCCCTTCGACCGCCTGCCCCTGATCGACCAAAACGGTCGCCGCATCGCCTTCGAGTATCGGATCAGCTACCCCACGTCCTCTCCGCCTCCACCCGGCCCGGCGGAGCGAACCCTCTTCGCCTCGGGAAAAGCGGAGCTCTGCGCCGCGGCCCCCGGCTCCTTCCATCTCCTCGCCCTCTGGAAAATTCTTCCCCCGGCCGAACACGCCGCCGGCCGTTTCCACTCCGCCCACGCGTTCATCGCGACCCCTCTCCCGAACGAGCCCGGCGCGGCACCCCTCCTCACGGAAACGGTCGTCGGCCTCGTGGGCCTCCACTTCACCACCAAGACCGCCACCGGCCGACACCGCGTCTGGGCCAGCTTTGAACACGTCGACAACCGGCCGCTCGCCGGCCAGGCGCCCTACCGGGCCGCCTACAACTTTTTCGATAAACGTCGCCCGGTGGCCGCGGAGAAAGACCCCATCATCCTCGCCCTCACCGACTCGGTCGGCGCCACGGGCGGCATCGTCCCCCCCGAGCTCCGGCCCCAATTTGTCCGGCACACGCCTCCCGACGACACCCTCCGCGCCCTCAACGCCGCCCACCACGCCGCCTACCGCGCCATCAACCCCGCCTCCGTCTGGCAATACTACGAACTCGTCTCCGCCGGCTCCGCCCCCTGCCCCCCGCATCCGCACGATTCGCCCGCCGAACCGCCCGCGTCCCCCGCGCCGGAGGACGAAAGCACCCGACGCGGCCCCCCCGCCCGTCGCCACTCATCCTGACTCCGCCCCGCGCGGCCCCTCAGCGACCGGCACGCTCACCCAGCCGCACCCGCGAGTCCTCCGCCCGCCGCAGCTTGGCCGGATACTCGGCGATCGAGTGCAGCCCCCGGCTCTCCCTGCGCTGCAAAGCGCAGTGCACGATCAGCTCGGCCACCTGGATCAGATTGCGCAGCTCCAGCAGCCGCGGATCGACCGAGAAATTCCAATAATACTCCTGGGTCTCCCGCGCCAGCGTCGCGATGCGGGTCCGGGCCCGCTCCAGCCGCTTGGTCGTGCGCATGATGCTCACGTAGTCCCACATCGTGCGGCGCAGCTCGTCCCAGTTGTGCGCGATCACCACGCGCTCATCCTGGTCCCCGCCCCCCAGATCCCGCCACGGCGGGATCACCGGCGCCGGCGCATCCAGTTTTTCGATACGCTTCAGGTAGGCCGCGACCGAGGCGGCCCCGCGATGCGCCATCACCACCGCCTCCAGCAGCGAGTTCGAGGCCAGACGATTCGCGCCGTGCAGCCCCGTGCAGGCCACCTCGCCGCAGGCGTAGAGCCCGGGCAGAGCCGTCTCGGCCGCGAGCGTCGTCGCCACGCCCCCGCAGGTGTAGTGCGCGGCCGGGACCACCGGGATCATCTGCTTGGCGATATCGATCCCCTCGTCGGCGCAGGCCCTGTAGATCAGCGGAAAACGCGAACGCAGGAAGGCGCCGTTGCGATGCGTGATATCCAGCCACACGTGCGCCGCCCCGCTGCGCTTCATCTCCGCGTCGATCGCCCGGGCCACGATGTCGCGCGGGGCGAGATCCGCCAACTTGTGGTACCGCGCCATAAACGCCTCCCCCGCGGCGTTGCGCAGGATCGCCCCCTCCCCACGCACCGCCTCGCTGACCAAAAACCGCTTGCCCGAGGGCGAGTAGAGCGCGGTCGGGTGGAACTGGATAAACTCCATGTTCCTCACCTCCACCCCCGCCCGATAGGCCATCGCGATCCCATCACCCGTGGCGATGTCCGGATTCGTCGTGTAGAGATAGACCTGCCCCGCTCCCCCGCTGCTCAGCATGACCACCGGCGCGTGAAACTCGACCACCCGCCCATCGTGCACATCCAGCGCATACACGCCCGCCACCCGGTCCGGGCCGTCGGGCCGCGCACCGCCCCGGCCGCCGCGCCGCGACTTCGCGATCTTGCCCGTGGTCACGATATCGATCGCGAAAAAATGCTCGAAAAGAGCGATGCGCGGCTCCCGCGCGATCGCCCGCGTCAAGGCCGCCTCGATCGCCTTCCCCGTCATGTCCTTCACATGCAGGATCCGCCGCTCGCTGTGGCCACCCTCGCGCCCCAGATCATAGCCGCCTTCCCCGTCCCGGGAGAACTTCAGCCCCAGCTCCACCAGCTCCCGCACCCGCGCCGGCCCGTCGCTGACGATCTGCCTCACCACCCGGCGATCACACAGACCATCCCCCGCCACCAGGGTGTCCGCGACATGCTTGGCAAAATCATCCGTCTGCGCGGTCACCACCGCGATCCCGCCCTGCGCCCAGTTCGTGTTCGAGTCCGCCTTGTTCTTCTTCGTCAGGATGGCCACCGAGCGCCCCTGCGCCGCCACCTTCAGCGCGAAGCTCAGGCCGGCGATGCCCGAGCCGATCACCAAAACATCATAGTGACGGGCGACGGGCAGCACGGCCGCGGTCGCCTCGGGTGCGCCCTGCGGCGCGGGAGAGGGAGTGCTCACAGCACGATATTGTCGATCAGCCGCACCTCGTCGACCCAGACCGCGATCGCGAGCACCGCCCGCCCCGGCGTGGCCTCGCGCACCGGCTCCATCGAGTCCCGATCCACCAAGGCCACATAAATCACCCGCACCCGACGGTGCTGACTCAGGATATGCGTCGCCTCCGCGATCAAACGATCCGAACGGCGCTCCCCCGCGGCCACCATGTCGCGCGCCTTGAACAAGGCCCGGCTGATCGAGAGCGCATCGCTGCGCTGCGTCGCGGTCAGGTAGCGGTTGCGCGAGCTCAGCGCCAGACCGTCCGCGTCGCGCCGCGTCGGCGCCACTACCACATCGACGGTGAAATTGAGGTCGACCACCATCTTCCGGATCACCGCCACCTGCTGCGCATCCTTCTGCCCAAACACCGCCAGATCCGGCCGGCAAATGTTGAACAACTTGGCCACCACCGTCGTCACCCCGCGAAAATGCGAGGGCCGCGAAACACCCTCCAACGGCTTCGCCACATGCTCCTCGCCGATGTAGGTGGAGTAGCCCCGCGGATACACCTCCTCGGCCGGCGGCGCGAAAACATGGTCGGCCCCCGCGGCCTCGCACTTCGCCACATCGTCCGCCAACTCACGCGGGTACTTGTTGAAATCCTCGCTCGGGGCGAACTGCGTCGGATTGACGAAAATCGACACCACCACCTTGTCCGCGCGCTCCGCCGCCAGCCGCACCAGGTCCAGATGCCCCTCATGCAGCGCCCCCATCGTGGGTACTAGGCCGATTATCTGCCCCTTTGAGCGAAGCTCGTGGGCGAGGGTCTGCATCTCGGTGACGGAGGTGATGATTTGCATGGGGCGCGGGCCGCGGGCAGGGGCAAGCGGGGCTTGAACAAAGGCGCACCCCCTCTCTTGTTCAAGCGTTTCACCCATCCCTTACCGCTCTCCCGCCATGATCCGTATCAACGAGAATTACCTGAAGCTAAAGGCCAGCTACCTTTTCTCCGACATCGCCAAACGCGTCGGCGCCTACACCGCCGCCCACCCCGACCAGCCCGTCATCCGCCTCGGCATCGGCGACGTCACCGAGCCCCTGCCCCAGGTCTGCATCGACGCCCTGAAGGCGGGCGCCGAGGAGCTCGCCCATCGCTCCACCTTCAAGGGCTACGGCCCCGAGCAAGGCTACGCCTTCCTCCGCGAGGCCATCGCCGCCCACGACTACGCCGCCCGCGGCTGCCCCATCTCCGCCGACGAGATCTTCGTCTCCGACGGCTCCAAATGCGACTGCGGCAACATCCAGGAAATCTTCGCCACCGAAGGCCTCCGGCTCGCCATCCCGGACCCCGTCTACCCCGTCTACGTCGACACCAACGTCATGGCCGGCCGCACCGGCCCCAACCTCGAGGGCCGCTACGAGGGCATCACCTACCTCGACTGCACCCCCGCCAACGGCTACGTGCCCGCCCTCCCCGCCCACCCCACCGACCTCATCTACCTCTGCTTCCCCAACAACCCCACCGGCGCCGTCGCCACCCGCGCGCAACTCGCCGCCTGGGTCGCCTACGCCCGCCAGCACCGCGCCATCATCCTCTTCGACAGCGCCTACGAAGCCTTTATCCAGGACCCGACCATCCCCCACTCCATCTACGAGATCCCGGGCGCCGACGAGGTCGCGATCGAGTTTCGCAGCTTCTCCAAGACCGCCGGCTTCACCGGCACCCGCTGCGCCTACACCGTGGTTCCGAAAAAACTCCAGGCCTACGACGCCGCCGGCAACGCCCACCCCGTCCACGCCCTCTGGAATCGCCGCCACACCACCAAATTCAACGGCGTCTCCTACCCCGTCCAGAAAGCCGCCGCCGCCATCTTCACCCCCGCCGGCCAGGCCCAGGTGAAAGAAAAAGTCGCCTACTACCTCGGCAACGCCGCCCTCATCCGCGCCGCCATGACCCAGCTCGGCTTCTCCTGCATCGGCGGAGACAACGCCCCCTACATCTGGGTCAACACCGGCACCGACTCCTGGCAGTTCTTCGACAAACTGCTCCACGAAGCCCAGGTCGTCTGCACCCCCGGCGCCGGTTTCGGCAAATGCGGCGAAGGCCACGTGCGCATCAGCGCCTTCAACTCCCGCGAAAACGTCGAGAAAGCCCTCACCCGCATCGCCGCCGCGCTCCGCCCCCAAGGCTGAGCGCGTGACCCCGGAGGCCGCGCCCGGCGCCGGCCTCCGCCCTCACTTCAGCTTCACCGGGAAGAGGCAGCCGCAGCCCTTCCCGCAGCAATCGCGCCGACGGATGCAGACATGCCGCCGGCCCATCCAGAGGATCAAAGCCACGAGCAGGAAAGGGATCGCGAGGAGCCACAGCCAGTTCATGCCGTGGGACTGAGCCGAGACCCCGCCGTTTGGCAACTTATCCCCGCTCTTCTCCCTCGCCTCCCCCTCCGCGCCCCCCAGACCCCGCCGCGCGCTCAAACTTGCCCGTAGTAGGCGCCCGGCCCATGCTTGCGCTTAAAATGTTTGTCCCGCAGCGCCGCCTCCAAGGGCTCCAGCCGCGGCTCAATCTGCAGCGACATCAAGGCCAGATGCGCCGCGCACTCGACCGCCACCGCCACCTCGACCGCCTTCCCCACGCTCGGCCCCCACGTAAACGGCGCATGGCGATTCACCAGCACCCCCGGATAGTCCGCCGGATCCAGCCCTCGCTCACCAAAAAGCTCCACGATCACCTCGCCCGTCTCCCACTCGTAGGCCCCCCCGCCGATCTCCTCCTCGCGAAGCTTTCGGGTCACCGGCACATCGCCAAAAAAGTAATCCGCGTGCGTCGTGCCGAAAATCGGGATCATCCGGCCCGCCTGGGCAAACGCCGTCGCACACGAAGAGTGCGTATGCACCACTCCACCCACCCCGGCAAAAGCGAGAAACAGTCTCCGATGAGTTGGCGTGTCCGACGACGGCCGCAGCCCGCCCTCCACCACCCGACCCTCGAGATCGACCAACACCATGTCCCCCGGCCTTAAATCCTCATAGGCCACCCCCGAGGGCTTGATCGCGAAGATACCCGCAGCCCGATCGATCGCGGAAGCGTTGCCAAAAGTCAGGTTGATCAAGCCCTGCTTCGGCAAGGCCAGGTTCGCCTCGTAGGCTTCTTCTTTGAGTGCTTTCAACATTGGTCTTCTCCGGCTTTTTCCCACGCGTCTGGATCCCTGCTCCCTCACCCGCGCAGCCCCTGCGCGAGATGGTGATAAACTTCGTTTGTCCGCAGATCCTGCTGCAGGCGCGACACCCTCGTCTCGGCGTCGATCCGGACCAGCTCGATCCCGGCGATCGTCGCGAAATCCTCCAACATCTCGCTCGTGACCGAGTAGCTGTACCCGGTGTGGTGCGCACCGCCCGCCAGGATCCACGCCTGACAAGCAGTCTTAAAATCCGGCTCACACTCCCAAACCGCGCGCGCCACCGGCAGCCGCGGCATCGGCGGCACCTTCACCGCCTTCACCTCGTTCACAATCAGCCGGAAGCGGTTGCCCAGATCGATCAGACACGCATTCAGCGCCCCGCCGGCCCGCGCATCAAAAACCATCCGCACCGGATCCTCCCGCCCCCCGATCCCCAGAGGATGGATCTCCACCCTCGGCTTACCCGCCGCGATACTCGGACAAATCTCCAGCATGTGCGCCCCCAAGACCTGATGCCCCCGCGGCGAAAGGTGATACGTGTAGTCCTCCATGAAAGAGGTCCCGCCCGGCAAACCTCGCCCCATCACCTTCATCGCCCGGACGAGAGCGGCCGTCTTCCAATCCCCCTCGCCGCCAAACCCGTAACCCGCCGCCATCAGCCTCTGCGTCGCCATGCCAGGCAGCTGACGCAGCCCGTGCAAATCCTCGAATGTGTCGGTAAACGCCTTCGCCCCCACCCCCTCCAAAAACGCGCTCAAGCCCAGCTCCAGGCGCGCACTGTAGCGCAGCTCCGCGTGCCGCTTGCCCCCCCTCTTCAGCGAGGGCGCCACCGCGTACCGCTTCTCGTACCCCGAGACCAGCTCCGTCACCGCCTGCTCCGACACCGCATCCACCCGCTCCACCAAATCACCGACTCCATACGTGTTCGTGGCGAAGCCGAACTTCGACTCGGCCGCGACCTTGTCCCCCTCCGTCACCGCCACCTGTCGCATGTTATCCCCGAAACGCACGATCTTCGCCCCCTGCCAGTCCGCCCACGCGTGCGCCGCACGCATCCACGCGGCCATCCGCTCCTGCACCTCGGGATCACTCCAGTGCCCCACCACCACCTTGCGCCCGAGCCGCAACCGCGTGTGGAGAAACCCAGCCTCGCGGTCCCCGTGAGCCGCTTGGTTCAAGTTCATGAAATCCATGTCGATCGTCGCCCACGGCAAATCACGGTTGAACTGGGTATGAAGGTGCAAAAACGGCTTCCGCAAAGCACCCAGGCCGCGGATCCACATCTTCGACGGCGAAAAAGTGTGCATCCAGAGCACCAGCCCCGCGCAGCGCGCATCCCCGTTCGCCTCCAGGCACACCTGCGCGATCTCCTCCGGCGTCGTCAGCAAGGCCTTAAACTCGAGCGGCAACGGCAGACGCCCCGCCCCAGCCAGTCCCTCCA
>JBILUB010000003.1:0-24559 GCA_044371245.1 Opitutaceae bacterium | reverse complement strand
CACCACCACTACCGCGCGGTCGCCTTGGCCCCCGTCTAGGCGAGCGTCCTCCCCGGCGTGAGGGCTCGCCGGCGTGCCGGCCGTGTGCCGGCTCGCCCGATCCTCGCTTCAGGCCTCCGGCGCCGGCTCCCGCGGCCCGTGCTTGGCGTCCGGATTCGGGCGTTTCCGTGCGAACTCGGCGATCACCTCGGGGAATGCTTCGCGCGCCGGCGACTCGGCCAGATATGCCTCCGCCTCCGCCTTACGCCCGCGCGAGCAGAGGCCGGCGTAGACGTGCAACTCGAAGTGCCGGCGCAGGCGCTCCACCGTCTGCGTCTCGCCCCGCGCCTCGAGCAGAAACAGGAGCGCCTCGAAGGTGGAGAAACGCCCGTCGCCGTTTTGCGCCCGCAGCGCGTAGCGGCTTTTTCCCGCCATCGGCAGTCGCACCCGCCGTCCCCAGTCCTGCACCTGCGCGAGCATCCCTCCCGCTTGCGCCCAGCTCGCGTCCAGCAAGAGCACCTGAAGTTTTTTTTGGCCGGGGCAACTCTCTCCGTTCCCCTGCGCCGGGCCGGCGCCGAGCTCGGGCAAGGACTCGCCGTTCGGGTGCAGGATCCACAGTTCGCTCGCCTCCGGCCGGAGGATTTCGTCGCGGACCAGCGGGCGCTCGCGCCGGTAGAGATGAACGCGGGCCCCCCGGACCACGCGCGGGATCAGGTTGCCCGTGCTGGAGGGGCGGTGCGCCTCGAGCGCGTGTTGCAGCACATCCACGTGGAGCGGGCAGTCTTCCACTTGCTGGGCCGCACACACGCACCAGCGCGGCGGCATCACGCACCGCTCGCACCTTCTGGTTCCTTGCAACACCACACTCCGGGCCATGCGCGCCTGCATGCCCGTCCGGGGCCCAGGCTGGCAAGCTCCGCGGCCGCTGCGCTACTGCATCGAGCCGCCGGCCCGCTCGGGTTTGGCCGCTTCGCCGCAGCACCCGCGCCGCGCGCGCAGCAACTCTCGCCGCAGCCAGTCGAGGGCGCCATTGACCGCGCGTTGTTTCACCGCCGCGCGCGGCCCGGATTGGCAAAGCCGGCGCGACCACACGCCGCCCGGGGTGTAGAGCGCGAGGTAGATGGTGCCCACCGGGTTCTCCTTGGTGCCTCCGCAGGGCCCGGCGAATCCGGTGACCGCGAGGCCGTAATCCGCGCCCAGACGCTCGGCGACCCCCGCCGCCATCGCCACCGCATTTTCCGAGGAGACCGCGCCGTGTTGCAGCAGGATTTCCTCCGGCACGTCCAGCAGCTGCATCTTGGATTCGTTCGAGTAGCAAACGCAGCCCCCGGCGAAAAACTTCGAGGCTCCCGCGATGTCGGTGAAGCAGTTGGCCAACAGGCCCCCGGTCGCCGTCTCCGCCACGGCCAGCGTGTGCTCCCCGGATCGCAGCAGGTCGGCGCAGACCTTCGCGAGCGAGTCATGCCCGAGGCAGAGGAAATCCTCTCCGAGCAGCAGCGAGCACTCGCGGGCGAGATCCTGCAACCGCTCCATCGAGAGCGCCCCGGAAGGCGAGCTCAGCCTCAGATCCACCTGACCCTGATGAGCGCAAAAAGCGATCGACAGCGCGTCCCCCTGCGGGCCGAGCACCGGCTGGAGCTTCATCTCCAGCGCGCTCTCGCCGATGCCCGCGGTGCGCACCTGCACGTAGGCTTCGCGGTCGGCCAGCAGCCCGAGGCGGGCCAGCCGGGGCAAGACCTGCTCGAGGAGCATCGGTTGGAGCTCGTTTGGCGGGCCGGGCAGCATCACCAGCACCTTGCCATCCTGCTCGACCCAGAGTCCGGGCGCCGTGCCGTTCGCATTGGCCAGCACCTCGCCGCGCGAGAAGCGGTAGGCCTGCTTGAGGTTGTTTTCCGTCATACGCCGACCGAGTTTGCTGAACCGGGCCTCGATGGCCTCGCGTATCGAATCGTCGAATACAAGCTCCTGCCCCAGCACCGCCGCGATGACCTCGCGGGTGCGGTCGTCGCAGGTCGGCCCCAGGCCTCCGGTCGTGATGACCACGTCGCTCCGCTCCCAGCTCTCGGCGAACTGCGCGGCGATCTGCCCCGCATCGTCGGTGATCGTGACATTGCGCGTCAGCCGCGCCCCGAGGCGGCCGAGCGAGGCGCCGATAAAGGTGAGGTGGCTGTTGGCCGTGAGGCCGAGCAGGAGCTCGTCGCCCAACGTGATGAGCTCAAAACGCACCGCGGAGACCGGCGACTCCGACGGCGAATTATGGGAAGGGCTGGAAACCATGCTTTGCGAATGCGACACAGTGCCTACCCTTCTGCAAAATGCCAGCGACCGACCCCGTAAACCTGAAAGAGAAAGTGCGTAGGCTGCCCGACAAGCCAGGCGTTTATCTGATGAAAGACCGCTTGGGCCGCATCCTCTACGTCGGCAAGGCCAAGGCCCTGAAGAAGCGGGTCTCCTCCTACTTCACCCCGTCCCGCGCGATGACGGTGCACCCCAAGATTCGCGCGCTCATCGCCCTGATCCACGACTTCGACACCATCGAGGTGAAATCGGAACCCGAGGCCCTGTTACTCGAGGGCAAGCTCATCAAGCAGTGGAAACCCCGCTACAACACGGATTTTGTCGACGACAAACGCTTCCTTCAAGTCCGGGTCGACCTCACCGAGCCGCTGCCGCGCTTCCGTCTCACCCGGTTTCGCAAGGAAGACCGAGCCCGCTACTTTGGCCCGTTCGCGCACTCCGGCCTGCTGCGCAAAACCCTCACGCAGATGCGCCGGCAGTTTGGCATCCTGCTCGGTGACGCGACGCCCCAGAAGCTTCCCGACGGCCGCTGGCAACTTTACGACGATGTCCGCGAAGAGCTCTATGGCTTCCAAAATGTGCTGACCCCCGAGGCTTACCGCCTGCGCGTCGACGACGCCTGCGCTTTTCTCGAAGGCAAATCCCGCGAGTGGCTCGAGACCCTTCGCGCGGAGATGCAGGAAGCCGCCGCCAAGCAAAATTTTGAACAGGCCGCGGAACTACGCGACGTGGTGTTCGCCCTGGAAAAGACTCTGGCCCGGACCCGTAAGTTTGAGCGGGACCATCCCCTCGTCACGGCCGACACGGACGCATTGGCCGAGCTCGGACGCGTCCTCGGCCTGCCCCTCGCCCCGCGTACCCTCGAGTGTTTCGACATTTCCCACATCAGCGGAACCTACTGTGTGGCCTCGATGGTCCACTTCGCCGACGGACGGCCCGACAAGAACCAATATCGTCGTTTCCAGATCAAGAGCTTCATCGGCAACGACGATTTTCGTGCGATGGAAGAGGTCGTGGGACGCCGCTACCGCCGCCTCGCCGAGGAGGGCAAGAGCTTCCCTGATCTCATCGTGATCGATGGCGGGCGCGGCCAGATCGGCGCCGCGCTCAAGGCTTTTCTGGCGCTTGATCTCACCCCACCGGCCTTGATCGGCCTGGCGAAAAAGCATGAGACCATCATTTTTTCCGATGGTCGTGAGCCGTTGAACCTGCCGCTGCAGTCCCCCGCGCTTCAGCTCCTCCAGCGGTTGCGCGACGAAGCGCACCGCTTCGCCAACACGTACAACGCGGACCTGCGCTCAATGAAGATCCGGGAAAGCGTGCTCGATGATTTTCCCGGGCTGGGGCCGGTGCGCCGCGCGGCCTTGCTGGAGCGCTTTGGCGACATCGATCGACTCCGTCGCGCGTCCGCCGCGCAGATCGCCGAGGTGGAGGGCTTCGGGGGCAAGCTTGCGGCCGAGCTGCACGCCTTCCTCCAAGGTTCAGGCGATTGAGCGTGGGGCTGCGGCCCGCCGCTTGCCCCGCGCTTCGCCTTTCTCTCTCCTCACGCGTCCCATGGCCCAGTCCGTTCGCAAGCCTTGCCTCGCCGCTGCCGCGAGTTTCGTCGTGCTCGCCCTGCTCATCGGGCGTCTCGCCATCGCCCCGCTGGGCTGGGCCGACGTGCTCGGCATCGCCGCCTGTGCCGCGGCCGCCGGCGTGTTTGCCGCGCTCGCGTTTGCCTATCGACCGCCCGATTCGGCCGCCGTGGGCCGGCCCCTGGTCCCCGCCGACCTCGCCGATCAGATCCTCGCCGCCGTGGATGCTCGCCTCCCTGTCGATGCCGGGCGGCACTCCGGCCAAGTGCCGTCCGCCCGCTTGGTCGTCCAGTCGGAGCCACCGGCGGCGCCGCTCGCTCCCGCCGGGTCTCGCCCAGCTCTGAGCACGGACGATGTCACTCCGAGCTCGGCCAACGCCAAGCCCCGCCTGGGGCGTGGACTCGCGGGCCTGATCCACCACCCCGCCGCGCTCGCCAGCTCCTCGACCCCGCCGGCGGGCGAGACGACTGCGCCCGCCCCTGACCACCCCGCCGCGGCCTGATCCCGTCAGACGCCGGGGTGACGCGGGGGCGGCGAGCCGGCGAGGGCGGGCCTTCCTGTGTGGATGCGCGCATGAGATTCGGATCCGGGGCGGGCGCCATTCCGGGCCTTGTCGCCGTCCCCTACCGATGGCTCTCAGCATGCCCTGAGATTCACCGTTCGAGATCTGTTCTTGGGCGCAGGTTGCTTGATCGAATCCGGCCTGCGTGCCCAAGTATCGACCGCATGTCTTTGCCCGCTGAGCTCGATCCTGGCCTCCGCCTCAGGGGGAGGGTGCTCGAATGGCATGCGACCAAGGGCTGTGGTTTCGCGGAGGATGGGCGCGGGCGGATTTTTATCCATATCCGCGATTTTGCCGAGCGGCACACAAAGCCCTGTGTCGGCGACGCGATCACCTACTCGCGCGGCACGGATCAAAAGGGCCGCCCGTGCGCGAAGCAGATCTGCCAGGTGAACGATGGCGGGCGTCTGCGGCCGCGAGATTTTTTCGTGCTGGGCGTTTTGCTTTGCACGCCCGCGCTTGCGCTCTGGCGGGTGGCGCCTCCGGCGCTCGGGGGTGCGCTCGTCGTGACCGCGCTCCTGGCGTCGGTCGCGAGCTATCTTTTTTATGCGTGGGATAAAAGCCGTGCCCGGGCCCGCGCGTGGCGCGTACCCGAGCGCGTCTTGCACGGCCTGGAGTTTATCGGCGGCTGGCCGGGTGCTTTTCTCGCGCAGCGCCGCTTGCGGCACAAGATCACGAAGCTCAGCTACCTGTTGATTTTTTGGCTGATCGTCGCGACGCACACGATGGTCGCGCTCGATGCCTTGCTCGGCTGGCGGCTGAGCCGGTCGGCTTTCGCCGAGCTGGGGGCCTGGGTGGAAGGTTTGAACGCCGATTCGCGAGAACGCGCTCCGGCGCGTTTCTAGGCCGGGTCGGGGTGATAATCTCAATCCGCGCTCCACCTAGTGGGAAAACCCGCTGGGCTCACGTTGCCCTCCGCGGTATGGACCGCGGATCCACCTCCGCCCCGGTTGCCTCGGCCAAGCTCGTTTCTCCTCTGGCGCGCGACGGGTTTATCTCCCAGAAAGGGCCTAGGTTTTCTCGACCATGAGCTCCAACTTGAAGCGTGTCGTCTCGGCCCGGCCCCGGGCCGCCCGAGCGGAACACCGTTTCGAGTGGTTGGCGGATTGGCTGGGTGATGATCCTGGTTTCGAATGCAGGGCGTGGTTCGGGGGCCGTTCGCTGATGTTGGATGGCAAACATCGTTTGTATCTAAGTGACCAGGGAGAGCCGTGGCAGGGGGTGCTGGTCTGCACCTCGCAGGCGGATCACGCGTCGCTGTTGGCGGAATTCGCCGCCTTGCAGCCCCATCCGGTCATCCGCAAGTGGCTCTACCTTCCGGAGAGCGCTGACACCTTCGAGCATGATGCAAAGCGCCTTGTGACCCTGGCCCGTGCCCGAGATCCGCGGATCGGAGTGGCCCCCACGCCGCGGAAGAAACGTCGTGCGGAAACCGTTCGGATTCGATTTGGCGATGTTTTGTAGTTTCGTCCCAAGCTTTGGGTCGGGAACGGGGCTTGGGCAGCGGTCTGATCGGGTGCCGGGGGCGCGTTTTTTGCGTTTGGTGCAGGCGAAAACGGAAGTCGCGCGTAACATCGCGCATGCAAAGTCACTCTTTCCCGGGGTTCGCGCGTTTGGTTCTGCTGTCGGTGCTGTTGCCGGGAATCGCGGCGTGTGAACGTCGAGATACCGCGATCAAGGCTGCGGGTGAGGCGTCGCCGGCGCCGGCTGCCGGGCCGCTTGCTTCGGCGGAAGCCCGGCCGGTACTAGGTGAGGCTCCGGCCTGGGCGGTGACCACGCTGGACGGCCGGCGTCTCGGCCGGGACGAGTTGTTGGGCAAGGTGGTGTTGATTAAATTTTGGGCGACCTGGTGCCCACCCTGTGTGGCGGAGGTACCGACGTTGCTGCGCTTGCAGGAGAAGTATGCCGAGAGGGGCCTGGTGATTGTGGCCTTGTCGGCCGACAACAATCCCGAGGCGCTGGCTCGTTTCGTGGAGCAACGGGGGCTCGGTTACCCGGTGGCGCGAGCCGACCAGGAGTTGATCGATCTGTTCGGTGAGGCCGAGTTGTTGCTCCCAACCGCCTATGTGGTCGATCGGGAGGGGCAGGTGCGCCATCGCAAGGTCGGAGCGAGTCCGGAGAGCGCGTACGACCAGATGCTGGCGCCGCTGCTTTGAGCGGCGCCGAGCTCGCGATTTATTCCGCGACGGGGATCGGCTCCACCAAGAAGAGGCCGGAACGCTCTCCGTCCCGATTTCCGCTCAGGGCGGGTAGCACAAACTTTCCGGCCGCTCGGTCCTCGCCGGGGACGATCAAGCCGCTGAAGCGCAAGGTGCGTTTGACGGTGGCGTTGGCCCGGGTGGGATGGGGATCGGTCAACACGATGGAGCCGACGATGTCTCCTTTGGCTGCGACCACCTTGAGCTGGGGGGTGCCGAGGCTGCCGGTCGGAAAAAGTGCGACGTTTTTCGGGGTGAAGGTAAACGGCAGGGTGGCGATCAACTCCCCTTGGGCGGCGGCCGGGAGGCCCGCACCGGCGAGCAGGACGAGGGCGTTTGGCGACACATCCCGTGCCCCGAGGAGGCGGGCACCGGTGGCGGGCGGACTGTAGCGACCACCGTGTATCTCCAAGGCCGACGGACCGAACCCTTCTGGATAGGGAATGGGTCGTTTAGGCAGGAACTGGCGGTCTCGGCGCCAATCCAGCGTGCCCGCGCCGGGCTCGCCCGCCGGGTTCAAGTCCAGATACCCAAGAAATGAACCCGAGGCGGGATTGCGTTGAGCCGCCAAGATGGGGAGAGAGCCATCGGGGCCGAGCGCGCCCGAGCCTTTGATCGCGGGTGAAGCTCCGTCCGCGGGGGTAAGCACCCAGGTGGCAGTACCCGCGGCACCGACCTCTACGGTCAGCATGGACCATCCCTCGGGAGCCGCGGGATCGGCGGAGGCGTCGAGGACGAAGTTGTGTCTGCCGCTGTAAAGGGTGGCGGGATTTCGTTTGGGATGCCACGGGGAGCTCCAAGCGGCGACAGGGGCGGCAGGCTCCTCGTTCTTGATGCGAAGGGTGCCGGTCAGCCGTCCGCCTTCGGCTGGGATGTCGAGAACCAATACAAGCGGTTTGTCTTTCTTGCGGGGCAACTCGACCTGCGCGGTGGCGAGTTCGTCGGGCAAACCGCCAAAACGGCCTCGGAGCGGGATGGATTGACCCTGCTGCACCAGTTTGCCGGTGAAGTTGCCGTCGGACTTGAGGGTCACGGTGATGGTGCCCCCGTCGTTGCGATTAAGCGCCTGATGACGGCCGACCGTACCCGTGTAGAGACCGATCATCGAGGAGGGGAGCGGTTCGACACTAAGCTGGAAGGACAAGGTAACTTGGGCGCCGACCGGGTCGGTGACGATGAGCTGGACCGGGTAAGATCCGACGGCGGGTCCGCCCCCGGTCAGTACGCCGCTGCGAACGCTGTATCCATAGCCGGAGGGCAAGCCGACGTAGCGGAAGGTCGCGTCATCGGTATTGACGGTGATGGGCATAAGCGGTGCGCCGCCTTGACGGGCTCGGACGACAGTAGCGATGGAGGCAGCGAGGGGCTGGCGCTCTTCGACGCTGATCGTGCCGGTGCTGAAGGGCTCGTTTTGGAAGCGCCCGGTCAAGGTGTAGAGACCGTAGTCATCGGGAGTGATCGCTTCGATGCGAAGAGTGCCGCCAACCGCTTGATAGCGGGGGTCGGCGGGCAGCGGCTGACCATTGCGCGTCCAGACCAACTGGGTCACCGGTCCGGCGACCAGTTGGGGGAAGTTGAGCGTATCGCCCGGCCGGACGCGCAGCGTCTGGGGTGCAGCACGGTAGACGGCGATAGGAGCGGCATTGGTGCTGATGGCTGAGGTCGAGTTACTCAACAGGCAGGTGTATAGTCCGGCCTTGGGGAAATCCAGATCGCGAAGGGTATAGGTCGAGCGTACGGCTCCAAGAATGGGTTCATCATCCCGGCGCCAGGCGTAGCTTACTTCGCCGCCCGCGATCACGGCGAGAGTGTGAGAGCCCCCTTGCGGAACGAGCGCCCCTTGGGGCTGAGAGCTGATGCCGAAACTGTCCAGGGACACGAAGCCGTTTGTCACCCGGTAGCTCCCGATCGATCCGTAGGCCGTGTAGCCGGTGGGCTGAGAGGTGAGCGGGTTGCCTACGCCGTCGCCCGAGACGGCCAGGAAGTAAGTGCCTTCGGGGAGGCTGCGGTTGATGCTGACGCTCGTGCCACTGACGGCGCGAGCGGTGGCGATGAGGTTTCCCGAGGCACTAAAAAGATCCGCGCGCACGTGGAGGTGGGTGCCAGGGTAGATCGATCCCGGGACCTCGGAGCGAAACGGTGTGACGTCGATCGTGGCCGTCCCGGACACGGTCGAAAAACGGAAGTAATCGACGTCTCCCGTTCTTTGAATCGTTCCGAGGGTGACGGCGCCTCCACCCGGTAGCGGAGTCGCGGAGTCGATGCTGTCGGAGACGTCGGCCCCGGCGTAGGGGATCCGGGCCGAAATGATGGCGTGATCATCTTCGAAGTTGTTGGCGTCAAAATAATCCCCGCGGGTAAACTGAGTGACCGCGAGGGCGTAGGGCAGACCCATGATCGCTCCCCAACTGTTTGCGCCGACTCCATGTCCGGGATAGTATACCCGCCCGGAGCGAGTGCCGTCGTGGCTCAGGCCAAGATTATGTCCGAACTCGTGGGCGGTGACCTCCGCGATGTAGGAGGCGGTGAGGGCGGGACGTCCCGATTCGATCAGCGAATCGAGGTTGACCCAAGCGGGTGAGAAACGGGTGGCATAATCGGAATCCCCGAAGACCCCGAGGTAGGCTACGCCACCAGCGCCGAAACCAGGCGTGCGCCGACCTGCCGAATCGATCCCCGGGGTGATCAATACTCGCGCGGTGCGCGAGGTGAAGAACGCGGGTTCCTCGGTGGTAACGTCCACTTCGAAGGCGTGAAAGTGCTCCGCCACCCTTTCCCATACGTCTCGGATGACCGCCTGCTCCACGTCGCTGAAGGTCCGTCGATCGCCGTCCAGGTCGAGGGGGAGGGCGGTCCAGAGAGGGGTGACGTACTGACTGTTCCAGAGGGTGCCGCTGACGTTTCCTCCGTTGAAATCGAGGTAGAGCACATTTGGCGAGCCGCGACGGCTGTGAAGGGCGGGCGGAGATGAGATGGGCACGGGAGCGGCCTCGGGTACCACCCACTCCGCCGGGTGCCCGGCATCCAGACTGGCGCTCGCGGTCCGTGCGGCAGATCCGTGAGCGACGGCGCCGTGATCATCCGCGTGATCGTGGGAATGACCTAGCGGGCAGATGTGGTGAAGGCCGCCACCGACCGTCGCCCGGAGCGTGGCCACCTGTGAACGTGGCACCTTCAGCCGCGCCAGTCGCGTCAAAGCGGCGGTACGATCGGGCATGGTAAGGACCGCGAGCGACGCCTTGAAATCGCCTTCCGGGATATCATTCACGGTCGGGATCCGCCCGTCTTCACCGAAGAATCCCTCAAGTGCCAAGAGTTCGACCGGGGCGTTCGCGGTGCCGGCCTGGGCGCCCCCTGAAGAGTGGTTCGAGCCCGGATGATCCAGGGCTGTGCCGGGAGGCATGGAGCGCGGAAGGGCGGCGCTGTTCTCCGCGGACCGAGTGGCGGGGATTGCGCCATGGGCGCTTGAGCGAGCCCCTCCCGTGTAGTCAAGCTGCAGAAGCGCAGGTGAAAGCAAAAGCGCGGCGGTAAGGATGCGGCGGATTGGAGACATCAGCGATGATTGTGGTGAATGCAAACGAAGTGAAATTCTCCGAGCAGCGCACGACCAATCGGAGGGCGCTCGCGCGGGGCGTCATGCGTCGATACTCGCATCACCCCCGTTCAGGGCGGGTCGGGCTCAGCCTCGCCGGATCTCGGAGCCTTGGAACCGGATCGAGAGCCGGTAGACCTTTTTTACCCGACACGTGATCTTGCCGGTCCGGGGGTCAAATGTATCCGGAACCTCGATACGGTGCAGGTCCACCGTCGCGTGGTAGCCCCGCTCGCTAAACAGGTCGATCAGCATCGCGAGCGCGAGCGGATCGTCGAGCACCAGCTCCTCGGTGTTGACCGAGGCGATGCCGGAGATCGCGTGGCGGAGCACGATCGGCATGACCTTGCGGGTGACAAACTCGACGACCTTGGCGAGCAGGTCGGCGTGTTCGAAGGCATACTCATCGAGGCGCTTCACCAGTTGCTGGCGAGCGTGCACCACGATGTCCCCCGCCACCGGGATGGTGCGCAGCAGGTCGTGGGTGCGCGGGTCGAGCTCGAGCGAGCTCTGGTACTGCAACTCGCGGAGAATGTTTTGCTCCACTTCCGCGAGGCTGCCCTGGGCGTTTACGAGGTGATAGTGAAAGATTTCCCGCAGGCTCTGGAGGGCCTCCCAAGTCTGCTCCTTGAACACCCGGTAGCGCCGTTTGGCCAGATCGAGGTCGTAGTCCGTGGCGCGCTCCTCCAGCAGGTCCCCGAGGCCGGTGCGGCGCACGTCCTCGTTGTGCGCGCGAATCTCGAGGCCTCGCCGGAGCTGGCGTTCGACAGAGGTCTTTTCGTCGACGAAGAGCACCATGATGTGGATCGTCGGGTGGCGGAAATGGATGCGCAGCGGAGTGTGGTAGAATTCGCGGCGCAGGGCGTGCATGCGGTCCACGAGCAGCTTGAGGCACTCGACCTGCACCTTGGTGCGGGGAAACCCGTCGAGGATGCATCCGTCCCGGTAGGAGGGGTCGAGGAGGCGGCGCAGGAGGAGCCGGATGACCTCCCGGTCCCCCACCATGTGGCCGGCATCCTTTATGCGCCGCGCCTCGGGTGAATCGAGCAGGGCGCTGACGACCACCGGTTCGCAAGTCAGGCCTCGGGCCTTCAAGATGAAGGAGGTGTTGCTGCCTTTGCCTGCGCCCGGTGCACCACCGAGCAGGATAATCTCCTTGGGGAAGCGGAGTTGCTCGCGTCCGAACTCGGCCTCGAGGTCTTTCCAGACGACGTCGAAGATCACCTGCGCGTCCTTGATTTCGAGATCCTGGTGGCGCGCGGGCGGGTTAGCCGCCGGAAGGGGGAGCGTGGAGGGCGAACGGGGCAGGGGTACGGGGTCCGGAGCAGGCGGGGCCATAGGCGGGCAGGCACTAGGGCGGAAGGAGCGGCTGCTTTCGATAATGAAGTTTTTCCGCCCTCGTTTCCTCCGCCAGGGGTGGGGTGGCCGCGGAAGCGTGTGCCGTTCCGGCGCAGGCGTTTTTTTGGGAACCTTGGCCGCGGCGGAGCGTCCAAATCTCATCCTGCCAAGCTCTCTTTGAGGCTGACCGGCCAGCGGTCGGGATCTGCTTCTAGGAAAGGTTGGGAGGTCGGTGTTTGTTTTTCGTTCTTTTGCGGCCGCCTTGCGGTCGCGACCAATTCCTGAAGCCGCGAACTTCAGGAGTGTTAGTTGAAGCTGGACCTGACGGGGCTGCCCTTGTGGTGGCCCCGTCTTGTTTTTTGGCAGTTCGAGGAGGGCGTTTGGCCGGAAAAAATCCGTGGCGAGCAACTCATCCCGCACTTCTTGTGATTTTTGCGCTCCGCGTGCGGTGTGCCTTGCGGGTGCTGATGGCCGAAAACTAGCTTACGGGTCCTCACGGAAGCACAGTTAACCGCCTCCCGAAAATCCGACCATGCACGACGAAGCCGCTCTCTCCTCCGCCCTGCTACCCGAATTGCCCGACCCGCGTGATCCACGCTTGTTGGCGTATCTCAATCTAAAGCTCCGGGAACTGGATCAACCCGGGGTTGATCTCCCGACCGACGACGGTGCGTCGGCCCTTTCGGGTCTGGTGGATCATTTGTTGGTGCTCGGAAGGGAGAAGGACCGCCTGCTTTCCAAGCACTTGTCTCCGGTGGATCAGCGTATTCAGAACTACCTTTACGCCACTTTGGAGGAGTTTGGCGGCGTACCTCACCTGCCCTCGGCCACCTTGGTGCTGGACCGTCCCGGACTGGCGCGGGCTCTCTCGTTGCCTCCGGAAGCGGACGAGCACCGCAGCTCGATCCTGACCTCGACCCGCTTGCAGAATGGCATCCTTCATAATCCAAAGTCGGATCGCCGGACGACCCAGGGGATTTTCCATGTGGCCGAGGGTGGCTTGCCCATCCCGGATGACAAAAAGGCTGTCCCGGCCAATGTCTTCCGTCGCCTGCTGGTGGCGGCGCTGACGCCGCCGGACGAGTTGCTGGCCTTGCCGTTCACCGCCGCGTCCCCGGCCACGGCAAAGGCCTTCGTTTCGCTCTACCTGCGGCCGATCGTGGTGCCAGCCGTCCCCGGCTTCACGCCGGAGCGACGGATGGAGACGCGGTTTTTCATCCCCGGCGCCCTCGTCGCCAATCTTGACTTCGTCGAGAGCATCTTCGGCAACGCGGGGGATCCCGGCTTGCCCTCGAATGATGCCGCGCTTGATCCCGAATCGTGGACCGGCCACACGGGCTGCATCATCCTCGCTCCGCAGCTCAACGGGTTGAAGAAAAAGGATTTGGGACTGCCCGCGTGGGAGGAGGCGACCGAGCGCCAGCGTCGGGATGGGATGTGCTGGAAGTCGCCGGACGAGCCCTACAACGACGGCGTGGCCTTTAAATGTACCTCGCGTGATGCGTCCGGCGTCGTGGTGACGATCATCTCGGACAACTACTTCGGCTACTGCAAGAAGGAGGTGAAGACCCAGATTTCTTTCGCGGCCAACCTGCTCGGTATCGCCGAGGAGGAGCACGCGGGTGGGGCGCTGGCCTTCTCCAGCTACGATCTCGGCGAGCACTTCTCACTCTCCTCGATCCATCCGGTGGAGCAGTACCCCTTCGAGCGGGCGCTGGGTCTGCTGGGCGCGCGTGCGCAGGCGCAGCCGGGCGGGTGGGCCCGGGACTCGGAGTATCCGGATTTCTACTACATACCGGCGGATGCGCGTTTCGATCTGCCCGCCCAGCGTGTCTCCTGGGGGCCGACCGGAGCGCCGACGCATGCGTTGAAGCTTTTGCCCGGCATCACCTACATCCTGCCTTCGGGCTACAAGGTCGAGATGGTGCGGCCGGACAGCAGCTCGGGCTGGCGTCTGCGGGGCACGGTCCCCGAGGGCCTGCTCTGCCACAAACCCTGCACCGTATCCGGCGGCGGCAAGTCGGAGATTTCGAAGTCGATCGCGGATGCGACGTTTTCCGGGCCGGTGTTCATCGCCGATGCCGCGTCGGATCTGGACCTGGTGGACGCGATCCTGAAGCGCGAATATGCGTCGCGGTACAAGGAGCCGGCGCGGAACAAGGCTCCCGGGGCGGGCCGGCCGATTCTCTCGCCCCGTCGCTCGCTCGGTTCGGTGGTCAAGCTGCTTTCCCGCAGCCCCGACTACACGGACGAGTACAACGCGTGGCTCGACACCATCCCTCGCCACATCCGCGACCTGGTGCTGCTGGTCAAGCGCGTGCACAAGGCGGAGCATGGCGACGACTGGCGCAGTCATTTCGCGGTCGACAGCATCAATGGTCGGCCGGGCAACGAGCTCAAGTACCACGGCGCCCGCGCCACCACCCGTTTCCTCCGGGTCGGTTACGGGTCCGACGGGGGCTGGCGGACGTTTTCGCTGCGCGGCGATTTCCTGCCCGCGGTCAAGATCCAGGCGGAGGACGACATCACCGCCTCGGCGGTCGCCCCGGCCTCGCTCGTCCAGGGTCTGCCCGCGACCGCCTCGGCCTCGGCCTCGGTCAAGGTGGTGCGCAACTGCGAGACGCGCCTTTTCCAGCGGCCCGACGACGCGATCGTGCGCGGCTACGACAAGCATGCGGAGAAGGACTTCGCGGGCGCGCGGAATTTTTTCTCAAACTACGAGCCCCTGCCCCGGAGCGCGGTCGGGGACATCCTCGACGACACCCTGGGTTTTGACGCCTACACGGCGCCGATCAAGGAGCTCGTCCGGGAGTTTGCCGCGCATCCGAAAGCTGGATACGTCGTGCTGCCCTCGCATCCCCGGATCGTCGACGGCAAGCCGACCAAGAACCCGCGCTATCTCCAGATCCGTCCCGACTTGCTGGACCCGCGGGCGACCGCGCTCGCCCGGGTCGGGGCCCGGCTCCAGCGCGGGCTCACGGCGGACGCGCCGGTCGTCTTCCCGGTCGGGGCGGTGCTGATGGGGCGGCGGCTGAATCCGCCCGAAAAGGGCGTGCGCCCGCTTTGTGTCTTCAACCCGATTCATTATCAGGAATTGCCCGAGGCGTTCATGGATTTGATCGCGTGCCTGACCGGTAAATCGCCGTCCACCACCGGCGCCGGCTCCGAGGGCGCCTTGACCAAGGGTCCGTTCAACGCGCTCCCGCCGGTCTACGATCTGAACGCCGCGCTCGTTTCCTTCCTGCTCACCGATCTGCCGGCCTTCTCCACCGCCGCCGGCTGGGTCGGCCCGAAGCTGCGGGTCGATCATGACATTTCGCTGCTCGTGCCGGAGATCTGGTGCCGGATGACCCCCGAGGAGCGCCAGCCCCGCCATCTGATCGAGAATGGCTACCTGGAGCGGTGCCGTGACTTCACCCACGAGGGGCGGCCGGTGCTCGCCTCCCGCCTGGGCTGGCGGATCACGGAGCGTTTCGTGCAGGCCTTTTTCGGTCGGGTGATGAGCAACCCCTCGACGGTCTTCGACGAGGAGCATCTTCGCCCCGAGTTGACCGACGCGGGGGTCTTCGCCGATGGCATGGATAATGTCGTCCAGGCGATGAAGGAGGCCGCGGACCACTATTTCGCCGACGGCTCGGTCGAGCACGCGTGCCCGCCGCTGCGCGCCTTGCTCCACATCATGCGGGATGGTTCCTGGCAGGGGCTGGGTTTGGAGGCGCCCGAGTTGCGTCGGCTCTTTGACCGCGAGGAGATGCTCAAGAGTGACTGGTATCTCGCCCGCCTCGAGGCCAAGCGGCAGATCGATGCGGCGACTTGGGAGAAACATGCCCGGTATCTGGAGAAGTTTCTGCGTCGGGCGAACTACGCGGACGTCGCGGTGCGGCTCGATATCAAGGGGCGCCTCACACGGGTGGCGGAGCGTGCCCGGCAGGCCAAAGATGCGGACTATCTCGCGACCCTGCGTGGCACGCTCGGCGGCGAGCCCGCGTTGGCGCGCGAGATCGCTTACGCTCATCGCGTTTGAGTGCGCGCCCGGAGTCCCGCCGCGCCGGCTGCACGGCACCGCGGGACTCCGGGTTCAGCGTTTGGTCACTCGGAGGCGGAGGAACTGGCGCGGCGCGGTCTCGAGACTCGTCGTGGCGCGCACGGTCACACGTTCGCCCTGCCCCTCGGCGGTGCGAGCGAGCTCGGCGAGCACGCCGGTGTCCGCCCGCCAGACTCCGGCCGCCAAATCGTCGGTCCACTCGACGAGGAGCTCGATGTCGGGCCGCCCGGTCGCCGCGAGGTAGCTGTATTCCAGCTGCCCTGCGGTCGTGGGCGAGAGACGGGGTGCGTAGGTGAGTGCGTCATCGAGGAGCGGATCGCCCCCGCTGGCGTATTCGAGGAGGTTGGGCAGCCCGTCGGCGTCGGGGTCGGCGGCGTCGCCGCTCAAGGTTTCGTCGTTGAGGAGGGCGGCATCGAAGCGGGTGTGGCGCCACGCGTCGTAGGAGCGGGCGTGCAGGGTGAAGGCCAGGATCGACGCCTCCGGGTCGGCGGCGGAGGCGAAGTCCGGGGCCAGGGTGATCCGCAAGCTGGCCGGCGGCGGGGCGGACCCGGACGGGGAGATCGCGGTCAGGACCAGCTCTTTTTCGAGCTCGCCGGCGGCGAACTCGATCTCCGCCGGGAGGGCGGGCGAAAAGTGCTGGCCCGCGAGCGCGTCGCCATCGCTCACGATGGGCAGGCGAAGGGGCAGGGAGCTGTCTCCGCCGCTGCGGGTGAAACGAAGCGTGAAGGTGCGGCCGTCGCGGACGAGGTGCGCCGGCGCGGTGGAGCTGAGGCGTGTGGTCGGGGCGGAGAACCAGGCCAGGCCGAAGTCGACGGCGGCCCTGTCCGCAAGCACGACCAAGGCGTAGCGTCCGGGGGGCAGCGTGGGTTGGTGGAGGTGCTCGAGGTTGTCGACTGCGCTCGCGCTCTCGGCGACCAAGGGGCCGAGGGCAAAGCCGTCGGCCGAGTGGAGGCGCAGGGTGAGATCAGGCAGGGTGGCGCCGAAGGTGTAGGGCCGAGGTCCAGGCGGCCACGTGGCGCCCTGGGTGGCGGTGACCTCGCGTTGCCAGACGAGCGCGGCAGCGAAGCGAGAGAACGCGTTCCCAGCGGGGATTTCGAAAAAAACCGCGTGTTCGGTGCCAGCTCCGGCGCTGGTCGTCAGAGTCCAGCCACGTGCCGGTCGGGTGAGAGCTGGAGCGGGCGGCTGCGAGCCGGCGCCGAGCACGCGGTAGGCGTTGTAGACGTTGACCTCGCCGGCGCCGAAACGCGGGTCAAGCGGGCGGGCGCCGGTCTGCGCCCACTCGGGAAAGGGGTGTTTGGATGCGGTGGCGAGCAGGATGGCTTTGAGCAGCCTTGGGTCGGTGGCGGCGGCGAGCTGCGGGGCGGCGGCGGCGGTGGCGCGCAGGAACATGCCCGCGGAGGCGAGCATGGGGGTGGCGGAGCTGGTGGAGGAGGCCGGGGCGACGAGGTCCGGTTTGATGCGGCCTGGGCCGGCCACGGTGGTGAAGCCGGCCGAGTGCTGGCCGTCGCTCCGTCCGACGGTGACGAGGTTGTAGCCTTGGCCGAGTAGCTGCGGCAGGGCGGTGGATTGGTTGTTGTTCATGCCCGCGGCGATGAACGCGCCGCTGGTCTGCACCAGATGATCCAGGCGGAGGTAGGCCTCCTCGGCGGTGGCGAGGGCGCTGGCATCGGAGCCGAAAGAGCCGATCCAGCTGTGGTTAAAGGCGGCCACTCCACCGCTGGTCGGGAGGCTGGTGGAGGTGCCGATGCGCAGGGAGCCGCCGCTCAGCCAGTGGCCGGCGCTGTAGGCCACGATCTGCGAGGCGCCGGGCAGGAAGCTGGAGGCGGTGCCGTAGTAGAGCTGCCCCACTCCGGTGGCATGCCCGCTGGTGCTACTTTCGGAGGGAAGGAAAGAGAAAGTTTTCCCGATAAACTCGGGGTTGGCGGGGTCGGGCGCGAAATCGGTGCCGCCGGGGCTCAGGTTGGCCTCGACCTGGCCGAGGGTGAGTCCGGCTCCGCTCTCGAGCGCGCCGGCCCCGAGCTCAAGTTGCAGGCGGGTGTAGCCGAGCGTGCCGCGATGGGACTGTGCGTGGCAGCAGATCGCAAGCGCCAGGCCGAGCACGACACCGAGCGTGCAGAGGGGGCGAAAATGCCGGGGAGTAGGTCGCGGCGGAGCGGACATCCGAGGGGGTAACGCCACAAGCTGGTCCGGACTTGAGCGACGGCAAGCCGCGGGGCGCCGGGACCATGATCAGCCCGGGGGCCACTGGAGCTGGCGGCGGGCGAGCAGGTGGATGTGCAGGTGGGGGACGCTCTCGCAGGCGTCGGGCCCGTGGTTGATGACGAGGCGAAAGCCGCGTTCCAGCTGTAGTTTCCGGGACACTACACCGGCGGTGAGGAGGAGGTGGCCGAGCAGGCCCGTCTGGTCCGGTGTCGCCTCGCCGACCCGGGGGAGGGCGATTTTGGGGATGATGAGCAGGTGGAGCGGCGCCTGGGGCTGGATGTCGTGGATGACGATGCAGTGTTCGTCTTCGTGCTCGATCCGGGCGGGAATCTCGCGGGCGATGATGCGTTCGAAGAGGGTGGGCATGGGGAGTGGGCGGAGGGTTTACAGCAGGAGCAGGCGAAAGTCGGCGTCGGGCCGGGTGCGGGCGGCGGTGAGATCGCGGACAAAATCGAGCGCATCCTCGTATTCGCGGCGACGGCGCTCGGTCGCGCGCCGTTCGCGCGGGAGCAAGGCGGCGCGGAGGTTGGTGACGAGCAGCGTGGATTCGCGAAAGGGGGCGAGGCGTTTGAGCCCGGCCATGAGTTCGGCGCGGGCGAAGAGGGGGGTGGCGGAGCTGAGGGTGGAGAGGGCGTCCCAGTGGAAAAAGCCGTGGCCGGGCCGGCCGGCGAGGAGGCGCCCGAGGAGGCGGGCCGCCGCGGCGTTGAAGGCGTCGTCGTCGGGCGGGGGGAGGTCCGTGGGGGTGTGCGTTTTCTCCTCGAGCTCGGCGAGGCTGAAGGCGATCGCCTGCTGGATCTGGCGCGCGAGGTAGAGGTCGTCGCCGGTGAGGGGGGCGAAAAGGGCGTTGATGAAGTGCAGGCGGCGCAGGTCTTCGAGTTGGGCGGGTGACATGCGGTTCCGAGACACGCCCTAAGCGGAGCCTTCGGGTTTGCGGTCGAGGTCTTTGATTTCGGAAACGAATTCGGAGACGTCGCGAAACTCCTTGTAGACGCTGGCGAAGCGGACGTAGGCGACGTGATCGATTTTGCGAAGCTGCTCCATCACGCCTTCGCCGATGGCGCTGCTGGGTATCTCGGAATCGTGGCGGGCTTCGAGGATGTCCATCACGTCGTCGACGAGCATGCTGATGCGCTCGGGGTCGATCGGTCGTTTGTGGCAGGCGACCCGGATGGAGCGGCCCAACTTTTCGCGATCGAACTCTTCGCGGCGTCCGTCGTGTTTACGCACGACGATGCCGTCGCGGACGACGCCTTCGAGGGTGGTGTAGCGGTGGCCGCACTCGAGGCATTCGCGGCGGCGGCGGATGGTGTTGCCCTCGCGGCTGATGCGGGAGTCGATGACCTTGTCCTCGATGGAGGTGCACTTCGGGCAGCGCATGGGGGCGGGGGGCGGCGGCGGGCCGGGGCGGGTCAAACTCCGGTCGCGTGGTCGAGGGTGAGGAAGTTTTCGAGGATACGCATGCCGCCTTCGGTGGCGATGCTCTCGGGGTGAAACTGCACGCCCCAGATGGGGTGTTCCCGGTGGCGCAGTCCCATGATTTCCCCTTCGGCGGTCTCGGCGGTGATCGCCAGGCAGGGCGGGAGGCTGGCGCGCTCGACGAGGAGGGAGTGGTAACGGGTGGCGGCGAAGCCCTGGGGGAGGCCGCGAAAGACGTCGGTGTTTTGGTGCAGGATGGGCGAGGTCTTGCCGTGCATTAGGCGCTCGGCGCGAACGACGCGTCCGCCGAAGTAGTGTCCGATGGATTGGTGTCCGAGGCAGACGCCGAGGATGGGTTTTTTGCCGGCGAAGGCGCCGATCATGTCGAGCGATACGCCGGCCTCGGCGGGGGAGCAGGGGCCGGGGGAGATGAGCAGGCGGTCGGGGTTGAGCGCGAGCGCCTCGGCGGGGGTGATCTCGTCGTTGCGGTAGACCCGCTGCTCCACGCCCAGTTGGCCGAAGTACTGGACGAGGTTGAAGGTGAAGGAGTCGTAGTTGTCGATGACGAGGAGCACGCGTGGGGGAGGCTTGGAGCGTGCAGCGTGCGCGCGAGTCAGCTGGGGGCAAGCCGTGGCTGAGGTCCGGGCGAGATCCGCACGCGTCGCTTCGCGCCACGCAGGTGCCGACAGGGTGGCCGGGCCTTCGCCGGGCCCCGGGGGAGCGGTCGCTCAGTGCAGTTCGCGGGCGTGGTGATCATGGACCCAGAAGCGGTCCACGATGCGGCCGTTGTGCACGAGGTCGTAGCCCCACTCGGTGTCCCGGACGGCGGCTTCCCAGCCGGTATGGGAGCCGGAGGGCGCGCCGGCTCCGGCGAGCTGGCAAAGGGCGTTCCACGCGAGGGCGCGAGCGGTGGCGAAGGCGTCTTCCGCGTCGTCGAAGCGGCCGATGGTTTCACGATTTTGCGTAGGGAAACCGAGGGGCGGATGGACAAAGGTGAATCGGATCACGGTGAAGGCGGGAGCGGGTCGCGGAGTCATCGGGCCGCGGACTTTGCAGCAAGCGGGCCGCCTGTCCATGTAGGGTGTTTTCTTCACCTTTTTTTTCCGCTAAGTGGGTCCGCGCAGGTATCGCCGCGGAGGGCGGGTCGGGCTAGTTTTGGCTGAGGCGCGCGACCACGTCGACGAGCAGTTCATGTTCGGCGGCATGGACTTTGGCGGCGAGGGTTTCGGGTGTGTCGTCGGGGGCGATGCGCACGGGGGCTTGGTCGATGATGGGGCCGGCGTCGATCGCGGGGACGACGTGGTGGACTGTGCAGCCGGTGATTTTGACTCCGTGGCGGAGAGCCTGGCCGATTCCGTCCAGGCCGGGGAAGCTGGGGAGGAGGCTGGGGTGGAGGTTGATGACTTTGCCGGCGAAGGCTTGGAGGAAGCCGGGTTTCACGACCCGCATGAAGCCGGCGAGGACGATGAGGTCGGGGGAGCAGGCGGCGACGGCGTCGATGTAGCGGCGCTCACCCTCGCCCTCGAGCTTGGTTTTAAAGGGCGCGGGGTCGAGGTAACGGGCGTCGATGCCGAAGCGTGGTCCGAGGGCGAGGATGCCGGCCTCGGGGCGGTCGGAAAAAATCGCGACGATGCGGGCGCGGCCGAGGCGGTCTTGTTGCTGGGCTAGGCAGAGGGCCTCGGCGTTTGAGCCGCGACCGGAGCCAAGGATGACGACGCGCATGGGAGGAAGCGAGCAGCTTGGCCCGGGGTTTTTCGCGCAGGCGAGTTTTTACGCGGAGGCCCCGGTGCGGCGGTGTCTGGTGAAGACCGCGTGGAAGCCGGTGACCGCGAAAGCAGCGAGCGCGACCGGGATAAAAACGTAGGCGAGGGCCTTGCCGAGCGAAGTTGTCCAAGCGTGACCGGTGGCGGCGAGCACGAGGTAGGTCGTGTAGCCTACATAGCCGGAGAGGAAGAGAAGTCCTTCCCAGCGTCGGATTAGGTAGCCGGTGTAAAAGGCCGGAAGGCAGACGAGGGCGACGGCGATCATCACCATCATGTCGACCCGCAGCATTTCCGGAGTGATGGAGAGGCCTCCCGGAGTGACCAGGGCGGAGACTCCGAGGATGGCGAGGAGGTTGTAGATGTTACTCCCGACTACATTGCCGATGGCGATGTCGCGCTGGCCGCGGAAAGTGGCCACGATCGAGGTGGCGACCTCGGGAAGGGAGGTGCCGGCGGCGACGATGGTGAGGCCTATGACGGAGTCGCTCACTCCGAGGTTTTGCGCGAGGGTGACAGAGCTCTCCACCAGCCATCTAGCGCCGAGTACGAGGATGCCTAGGCCGGCGAGGATAAAGCCGGCTTGGCGAGTGAGGTCGGCGCCGCGACCGGAGCGATGGCCGGCGAGAAAGGCGAGGGCGCCGAGCACTGCCAGCGCGGTTTCGACGCTCTGAAACCAGCCGAGGAGGAGGCCGGCGATGCCGAGTGCGGCGATGCCGAGGGCTACGCCCAGCCAAACGGCGGAGGGGGACTCGGGCACCAGTGCGGATCCATCATCGCCAGCTGCGGCCGAAGCGGCACGGCTCTGCCTAATCGACCAGACGGTGTAGCCGACCACGCCGGCGAAGAGGAGCGCGCCTTCCCAAGCGACGATTCGGCCTCCGGTCCAGGCGAACAACGCGGCCAGCACGGACACGCCGATCATGACGGGTACGTCGACCCTCACGAGTTGGCGCGAGACAAGGAGCGGCGCGAGTAGGGCGCAGGCGCCGAGGATGAAGAGGACGTTGAAGATATTTGATCCGACGACATTGGCGACGGCGATGGCGTCGTTACCCGCGAGGCCGGCCTGGACGCTGACTGCGAGTTCCGGGGTGCTCGTGCCGTAGGCGACCACGGTCAGGCCGATGACGAGTGGGGAAACCCCGACCGCGAGTGCGAGGCGAGAGGCGCCGCGCACGAGGAACTCGCCGCCGATGACGAGGAGGGCTAGGCCGGCGAGAAGAAGGAGGAGGAGCTGGAGTGTCATGGGAGAAACGGAGTCTGAAGTCGCAATGGGGATGCCGGCTGATGGCAACGCAGACCCGAGTGTGAAACCCCTTGGCTGTTTCCAGTCACCCCGGGAGGGCCGCGCCGGCCGGCGGCGCGGCCGGCGGGGCGGGGGGGCGAAAAAAAACCGCCGCCCCCTCGCGGGGACGGCGGTCGGTGAGGACGACGCGGAGCGTCGTCGCGAAGGGCGGCGGTCCGCTTACTTCTTCTTCGCGGGGGCCTTCTTGGCGGCCGGCTTCTTGGCGGCCGGTTTTTTGGCGGCAGCCTTCTTGGCGGGTTTAGCCGCGACTTTTTTCACCGTCTTTTTGGCAGTGGCCATGATGTATCTCCTGTTGGTTTTGGTTCTGGGTCTAACACCGGACGAAGGCCTGGGGAGAGGCTCGTCGGACACCGCGCTTATCGCGCTGCGTGAGCGGCAGCATTCAAACGGTCCGGCGCTTTGCAAGCTCCCGTTGAGGATTGGACGCGTTTTTCGGCGAGAAATCAAGCGTATCTAACATCTGAATACGGGGTGCCGGGCCCCGCCGGCGCGGCGGCGCGGCGCGTCAAAAGGCGTTTGCGCGGAGCGTGGGCGGAGGCGATGGTCGAGGTCTCATCCATGAACTCGGTCCTCCCGGAGCTGCTGCTCCTGCTCGTTCTTTTGCTGGTCAACGGATTCTTCTCGATGGCGGAGCTGGCGGTGGTCTCGTCGCGCAAGACGAGGCTGCGCGAGCTGGCGGAGGAGGGCGACGAGCGGGCGGGGCGGGCGCTGGCGGCGGCGGAGGCGCCGACGCGTTTCGTCTCCACGGTGCAGGTGGGCATCACGTTCGTGGGGGTGTTTGCGGGGGCGGTGGGCGGGGCGGCGCTGGCGGACAACGCGGCGGCTTGGCTGGCGGGTTTTTCCTGGGTGGGGCCCTACGCGGAGCCGGCGGCGCTGGGTTTGGTGGTGGTGTCGATCACGCTGGCTTCGGTGATCATCGGGGAGTTGGTGCCGAAGCGGGTGGCCGCGGCGAATCCGGAGGGGATCGCGAGGTGGGTGGTGGGTCCGGTGGGGGCGCTCTCGACCTTGGCGCATCCGGCGGTGGTGGCATTGACGTGGTTGTCGGAGGGCATCCTGCGGATTTTCGGGCTGGGCCAGGCGCGGGTGCAGGCCGTGTCCGAGGGTGAGATCAATGATCTGGTGCAGCAGGGTCTGCGGTCCGGCGCGTTTAATCCGACGGAGACGGAGATGGTGGCGGGGGTGCTGGAGCTGGATCAGCTGGGGGTGACGGAGATCATGACGCCGCGGCCGAAGATGGTGTTCCTCAATCTGGATGATCCGGACGAGGTGAACTGGCGGAAGATCGTGACGAGCGGTCATTCGCGTTATCCGGTCTATGCGCTGCATCGCGACCAGGTGGTGGGCGTGGTGACGGTGAAGGCGATCTGGGCGAACACGGCCTTCGGGTTGCCGGCGAATCTGCGCAGTGTGATGACACCGCCGTTGATCGTGCCGGAGGCGATGACGGTGATCCACTTGATCGAGCAGTTTCGCAAAACCGGCCAGCATCTGGCGCTGGTGACGGATGAGTTTGGCGCGATCCAGGGTTTGGTGACGATGATCGACGTGATGGAGGCGATCGCGGGCGACTTGCCGGAGAAGGGGCGGCGGGCGGCGCCGGAGGCGCGGCGGCGGGAGGATGGCTCGTGGTTGATCGATGCGACGCTGCTCACGGGGGAGTTCAAGGAGTTGCTCGGTCTGGAGGAGTTGCCGCATGAAGAGACGGCGGAGTTCAAGACGGCGGGTGGTTTCGTGATGACGTACTTCGGCCGAATACCGCGGGCGGGGGACCACTTCGACCATGGGGGTTGGCGTTTCGAGGTGATCGACATGGACCGGCATCGGATCGACAAGATCCTGGTGGCGCCTCTGCCGAAGGCGGAGGGGGATGGCGACGGGGAGGCGGCGGACGAGACGCGGGCGTGAGGGGCTAGGCGGGGGCGGGGTGGGCGGCGCGTTCTTCGCGGAGGCTGAGGACGGCTTCGGGGCCGTGCTCGATGAGGAAGTGGCGGGAGTGGACGGAGCGGAGGCTGGCGCGATGGGCGATGGTGATGAAGGTGAGCGAGGGGAGGGCGGCGCGGAGGCGGTGGTAGAAGGCGAGCTCGGCGCCTTCGTCGATGGCGGAGGTGGCTTCGTCGAGGAAGAGCCAGGCGGGGCGGTGGAGGAAGACGCGGGCGAGGGCGATGCGTTGCTGCTCGCCACCGGAGAGGATCTGGGACCAGTGGGCGGACTCGTCGAGGCGCTCGGCGAGGGGGGCGAGGTCGACGAGGGCGAGGGCGTGGCGGAGGGAGTGATCGTCGAGGGCGT
>JBILUB010000433.1:0-2682 GCA_044371245.1 Opitutaceae bacterium | reverse complement strand
CTGGTCGAAGTAGAGGTAGACGTCGTACTCGGGGTAGGGGATGGAGGAGACGATCGCGTGGGGGTTAAGGTGGGGGGCGGGCTCGATATCGAAGCGGAGGCGGATGCCGCCCCGCAGGAGGCGGCCGGCCGCGGTGGAGCCGTCGGCGAGGCTGGCGAAGGCGCCGCTGCCGGCACCCTCGGCGGCCCAGGTGACGCGGGCGGAGGTAAGGCCCCGGGTGTGGTCGTGGATGGGTTGCCGCTCACCGGTGGCGGCGGAGTAGTTGTTCCACTGGGCGTTCGGGTAGATGGCGCCGACGGCTTCGCCGGCGTGGACGGCGCCGTTGCCGGAGCCGAAGTTCAGGCCGAGCGAGGGGCGGGGCTCGGGGGCGCGAACCTCGAAGGCGAGCGGGCTGGATTTGGCGAGGCGTCCGGTGCTGTCGTAGGCGACGGCGACGACGGTTTTCGGACCGACGGAGACGCCGGACCAAAAGACTTCGTAGTCGCCGGCGGCGTCGGTGGAGGTGCCGAGGAGCGCGCCGTCGGAGAAGTACTGGACGCGGGCGATGCCGTCGGCGTCCGTGGCGCTGGCGGCGAGGCGTACGGTGGAGTTGACGAGGAAGTTTTCGTCGGGCGCGGGGGAGAGGATCTGGACGAGGGGAGCGGGATTCGCGGCGGGATCGAGGCGGCGGAAGGCGGTCGCGGGAACGGGCTGGCGGGGAAGGGTGAGGGTGCTCCAGGCGAGTTGGAGCCGGTGGTCGCCGGTGCGATGGAAGTACTCGATGCGGAGGGGGTGGAGGCCGGCGGTGAGCTGGACGGAGCCGGAGACTTCGAGCGCGCGCTCGCGGTCGCCGTTGTTGTCCACGACGACGAGATCGTGGAGGCGGAGGCGGGCGCCGTCCTCGGCGTCGAGGTGGAAGGTGTAAATGTCGGTGGTGGGGACCAGGAGGTAAGCTTCGAAAACAAAGGCGAACTCGTCGGCGCGCTCGCGGGGCGAGAGCGAGAGGTCGGTGAGAGATCCCTCTTTGACCGGGAAGAGACTGCCAAAGTCGGGCAGGGAGCTGAAGTTGCCCTCGTGGTAGCGGTAGGCGAGGCCGGGGAGGGTGGAGGCGAGGACGGGAGAGAGGATCGGGGGGGAGCCGATCCGGACCCAGGCGCGGCCGGTCGCGCGGCCGCCCTTCATGTCGGTGGCGGTGGCGGTGACGAGGTGCAGGCCGGCGGCGGGGTAGGAGGGGGATTGGGCGGGGGAGTTTAGGAGGCTGAAGGCTCCGGGGCCGCTCCGGCCGAAGTCCCAGTCCCAGGCGAGGGTGTCGCCGTCGGGGTCGGTGGCGCTGGCGGTGAGCGGCAGCGGCGCGCCGGGATTGCCGAGAAAAACCGGGGTGGCGCCGACCAGGGCGGAGGGCGCGGAGGAGCTGATCACGGGGGTGGCCGGGGGAAGGTTCGAGGGGATGGCGGAGGCGTAGTTGACCACGACATCGATCCATTCGTGGGTCTGGCCGTTGACGAGTTGGGAGCCGCGGGCGACGGGCGTGACGTGGAAGCCGCCGTAGAGCTGCTGGCCGTTGACCGCCGGGGCCTCGGAGTAGGTGCGGCCGATTTTGATCGAGCTGTCGGCGGCGTCGTCGAGGCGGCTGGAGCCGGGGGTGGTGTCGATGCGGTTGGACCCGTCGGAGAGTTTGGAGTGGACGGTGACGGCGTGGCGGTTCCAGTCGGTGCGGCTGACGCCGCCGTCCACGCCGGCGATGTGGCCGAAGCCGAGCACGACGCGTTTGGGGTCGGCAAAGCTGGCCGCGGGCAGGACGAGAGCCCGGACCTGGGAGGCGAGTTGACGGCGGTCGGGATGGACGTAGTCCCAAAGCCGATACGTGCCGCTGACGGACACCTCGAGGGCCTCGCCACGGGTGCGCTCGAGGAAGCCGAGGTTTTCGCGGAAGAGGGGGTTGAACATCACGTTCGCGGTGTTGCCTCCCATGACATCCCAGCCGTCCTGGTACTCGCCGCTGGAGCCGGCGGGGGAGCGGGGATGGTCGCCGGCGGGCACGGTCCAGTCGTTGGCGTGGAAGACGCCCCAGTTGTGCCCCCACTCGTGGAGCGCGACGCCACCGCCGAGGGAGCCGCCGGTCCACGCGAAGCGGCCGCCCACGTAGGCGAGGCCGGTGGATCCGATCATCTTGGTGTTGCTCATCACGACCCAGCGATCGAAGTGGTTCGGGTCGAGCGCGCCGCCGTTCCAATCGGCGCCTTGGGCACGTACCGAGGCGAGGCAGTCGTTTTGCAGGGTGCCGAAACTGGCGAGGTACTGGGCGGCGGTTTTGGGCAGGACGAGGACGGGGGTGACGACCAGGCGGGGGATGTCGAAGCCCGCGCGACGTTTGGGGCCGAACCAGGTTTGGTGGTAGCTGGCGTCGTAGTAGCTCTGGGAGGCGCCGTTCAGCTGGCCCTCGAGGGTCGCGAAGGAAGGAGGGCTGGTCCAGGCGGCGCCGTCCGAAGGGCGCACCAGCATGACGAGGACGGTCTTTGGGCCCTTCTGGTGGGAGTTGGCTCCGGTGTACTCGTGGTACTGTGCGGTGGGCGGAGTGGCCGAGGAGGGCGGGTCGGCGGGGTCGAAGGTCAACTGGGCGCGCAGGGCGGCGGGCAGGGCCGCGAGACAGAGGGCCAGCGGGAGAAAGGCGCGGAGCAGGCGGCGGGGGGCGGACGCGATCAT
>JBILUB010000217.1:0-4754 GCA_044371245.1 Opitutaceae bacterium | reverse complement strand
GGATGAGCGGCCGGCGGTGTGAAGCTGACCTGCCCGCGGTGGACGAGCGCGACGTGATCGGCCAGGGCGGGGTCGTCGGTGAAGCGGCTGGCGGGAAAGGCGACGGTTTCGTGCCCGTGGAGAGCGATGTGGCCGTCGAGCTGCAGGCCGTAGAGCGAGGCGTCTTCGGTGGTGAGGCGCTCGAGGCCGGCGCCGTAGACGGAGGCGGGGACGACCTCGGCGGTGAAGGTGCCGAAATCCCAGACAACTTCGCGCTCGATGCGGCAGGTGGCGGCGTGGCCGGCGGCGGGTTCGTGCTGACAAAGCGCGGCGACGCCAAAGAAGCCGACGCCGGCGCGGGGGAGCTCGACGAGGGGGTGCAGCTCGGCGGGCAGGCGGGCCCATTCGTAGGGGGTGAGGCCGGCGGCGAGGGCGCGCGCGGGGTCTTCGCGGATCCAGGTGGCGATCAGGGGCCGGCGTTCGGCGGCGAGTTTCAGACCGAGCTCAAGGGGGGCGTCGGGAAGCAGGCGGACCCAGGCGGCAAAGGCGGAGACGGGATCCTCGCCAGTCGTCGGCGCGGTGTCGGCCAAGGGTGTCGGCAGAGGTGTCGGCGCGGTGTCGGCGGCGCCGTGGGAGTGTGTGGGAGGCGGCGGGGTGCTCCCGGTTTCGTGGTGGTCGGTACCAGGGGACCAAAACGTGAGGACGAGTCCGACACCGAGGAGCACCAAGAGGCCGAGGACCGCGAGTGGGCGCGGGAATCGGTTGGGCGGGCGATCGGACTGGTCGACGGGGTGGGGCATGGACCGTCGGCGAGCAGATGCCGTAATCCGGGAAGGGTCAACGGGAGGAGGCTACCGGGGAGGGTTTTACCGAGCTTTTGGCCAGCAGCCTGCGTTTGACTTTGGGGGCTTTACCTCAGCAGGAGGCGGGGCAACGGCGTGTCGTGCTTTGTTGGATACAAGGGGGAGATGGCGCGGGGAGAAGGATGGGGGCGAGGCGTGTGGGACGGAGGAGTGCTAATCGACGGGTTGGAGGGTGACGTGTTTGAGGGGGTGACGATCGAGCAGGGTCGGGTACCAGCCGCGGACGGAGGGATGAAGGAGGAAGACGTGGGTGTTGACGTAGAGCGGGAGGATGGGCGCGGCATCGAGCAGCACCGTCTCGGCGTCGCGCAGCAAGGCGTGGCGGGCGGCGGGATCGGAGGTGCGGGCGGCGGCGTTGAGAGCGTGGTCGTAGCGCGGGTCGCTCCAGCCGGTGAAGTTATTGGCGTCGTCTTTGGTGAAGATGGAGAGGAAGCTGATGGGGTCGTCGAAGTCGGCCACCCAGGAGCTGCGGAGGATTTCAAAATCGCCGGAGCGGCGGGCCTCCTGGATCACGGCGTTTTCCTGGTTCACCAGTCTGATCTGGATGCCGAGGGCGCGCCATTGCTGCTGAACCGCCTCGGCGATGCGGCGGTGGTTTTCGGAGGTGTTGTAGAGCAGGTCAAAAACGGGGAGGCCCCGACCCTCGGGGTAGCCCGCTTCGGCGAGGAGGGCGCGGGCGGCGGCCAGATCGTGGCGCAGGAGTGCCGGTGGCTGGTAGCCGCCGGTGCCGGGAGGGACAAAGGCGGTGGCGGGGCTTTGTCCGCCGCGCAGGAGGGCGGACACGAGCCGCTCACGGTCGAGCGCGAGGGAGAGGGCGCGGCGCACGCGGACGTCGGAGAGGTGGGGACGGGCGGTGTTGAGGCGGTAGAAATAGGTGTCGAGGAAGGGGTCGGTCCGGAGTTGCCCGGGCTGCTCGGCGCGCCACGCCTCGACCCGGCCGGCGGGGAGCGACTCGGTGACGTGCAACTGGCCGGAGCGGTAGGCGCGCTCCTCGGCCTCGACTCCATCGAAAGCGTGGAAGCGGACAGCGCGGAGGCTTACGGTGGCGGCGTCCCAGTAGGTCGGAGCGGCCTGGACCTCGATAAACTGTCCGCGGCGCCACTGGCGAAGCACGAAAGGCCCGTTGCCGACGAAGGTGGCCGGGTCGGAGGCCCAGCGGTTGCCGCGCTCCTCGGGCGCGCCGTTGGCGGCGATGGCGTGAAGGGGGACCGGGTACCAGACGGGGTGGGTGAGCAGGGAAAGAAAGTGGGGCGCGGGATACTCGAGCGCGATGCGCAGGGTGTGTGTATCCGGAGCGCTGATACCGACGGCGGAGAAATCGTCGAGGCGGCGTTTGTGGTAGGCCTCGGCGTTGAGCACGGGGTAGAGGAGCGCGGCGTTGGGTGCGGCCAGGCCGGGGGTCAGGGCGCGGCGGAGGGAGCCGACAAAGTCCCCGGCTACGAGGGGGCGGCCGTCGGACCAGCGCGCTTCGGGCCGAAGGTGGAAGATGTAGAGCAGCCCGTCGGCCGATGCCTCCCAGCGGGTCGCGACGCCCGGCACCGGGGCGAGGGTGCGGGGGTGCTCGCCGACGAGGCCCTCGAAGAGCGAGGAGAGCACGTGGATGTCGCCGAGGGACGAGGCGAGGTGGGGGTCGAGGTCGGAGAGATCGGGGCCAATGCCGCGATGGAGCGTGCCGGTGCGAAGGCCCTCCTCCACGCGGGTTTCGCGCGGAGCGCAGGCGGAGAGCACGAGGAGGGCGAGCAGCGGGGCGAGCAGCCGGAGCAGGGGAAGGGGGGCGGGCATCGGTCGAGGGCGGGAGGTTTTTCCCGGCCGCCGGCGACGCCAACGGAAAAGCGGAGCGGCTGGCGACAAATCCCCCCCCCGCCGGTGGCTCACTCAGGGCAGGAGGTCGGCGAGGGCCTGGGCGTGGAGGGCGGCTTGGTGGGCGGGGTGGCTGAGGAGGCCGGGCACGGGAGCTTCGGGGGCGTAGGGGTAGCGGACCTCGGCGTAGGCGGGCCAGGGGTGGCCGGGGACGTGGTAGCCGGCGGTTTCGATCGCGAGCGCACCGGACCATTGGCGGGCGCGGAGGGCGGCGAGGAGGGGGGAGAAGTCGATCGTGCCGCGGTGCCAGAGGGACTTCAGGTAACCGGGCCGGGCTTGTTTGATGTGAAAGTGGCGGGCCCAGGGGAGGAGGTAGAAGCAGTCTGCGAGGGCGCGCCCGCGGCTGATGAAGTGGGCAAAATCGAGGGTGAGCGCGAAGGCGGGGTGGTCGACGGCGGCGATGAAGCGGGCGGCGTCCGCGGGGGTGCCGAACCAGCCGTCGGCATCGACCTCGGCGGTGAAGACGAGGCCGTGGTGTGCGGCGGTCTGGGCCCAGTCGCGGGTGGCGGAGGTGACGAGATCGAAGGAGCGTTCGGGGCCGAGGGCGGGATCGAGGTGGCCGACGGCCCCGAGGATGGAGCGGCAGCCGGCGGCGGCGGCGCAGGCACAGAGTTTTTGCCAGCGGGCGGAGATGGCGGTGCGGAGGGCGGGGTCTTGGTCGAGACCGAGGCGGGGGCGGCCTTCGAGCTGGATGGGGAAGATGGCGAATTCTTCGAGACGCACTTCGGCCGAGGCGGCGGCGGAGCGGAGGGCTTGGGCTGCGACCGCGGGATCGGCGGCGATGCGGTCTTGGCCGCCGAGCTGGGCGGCGGAGGCGTCGGCCACGCGGAAGCCGAGGTCGCGGGTGAGGCGGAGGGATCCTTCGAGGCCCCATCCGTCGTTGAAGCCGAAAGCGCAGAGGGCGGGGGTGAGCATGGGGAGGTGGCGAGCAAAGGAGCCGGCCCGGGAAGGGGGCGAGCGGTTTTACCGAGCGGGGGCAAAAAAAAGACCCGCCGCGGGGAAGCGGCGGGTCGAGGGGCTCGGGGGGGCGGGCGAGGCTACGGAGTGAGTGAGATGTAGTCGAAGCTGAGGCCGTAGCCGGTGCCGCTGGTGCCGGTGACCTCGAAGCGGAAGGTCTGGGGGGCGGCGGTGAGGGTGCGGGTGCCGAGGTCGATCGAGGTGTAGCCGTTGCCGCGCTGGGAGAAGATCGCGCCTTGGTTCTGGCCGTTGATCCGAAGGCGGGCGTTGCCGCGGGAGAGCATGGCTTTGTAGCCGAGGGTGATCTTGTAGGTGCCGGGGGCGGGCGGGGTGAGGGTGTACTCGATGTAGTCGCCGACGGCGTTGGCGGTGAGGAGGTCGTAGCTGCCGGCGCTGGCGGGGGCTTCGTTATAGGTGAGGACGGCGTCGCTGGCGGTCTGCACGAGGTCTTCGGCTTCGAAGTAGGCGCCGGTGGGGACCGGGGGGCCGCCGCCGCGGGTCTCATCTGGGCCGACGCCGCTGGGGGTGTAGGCGTTGTCGGTGGTGAGGATGACCTTGTCGATCTGGGTCCCGTTCTCGCGGACGTGGATGCGCAGGGTGCGCAGGGCGGCGGAGGGGACGTTCAGGGCGACGGTGGATTTGGTCCAGGTCCAGGTGGTGGCGTTGGCGGTGTTGAGCGAGGTGAGGGTGCCGCCGTCGAGCGAGTAGTTGATGGAGTTGTCACCGCCGCTGGCCACGAGGGCGCGGGCGCGGACCCAGAGGTAGTGGGCGCCGCTGGAGGTGAAGGTGGCGTCGAACTTGAGGGCGGAGGAGGCGGAGGTGCTGTGGACCGTGCTGGCGCTGGGGGTGTTGGCCGAGCCGGCGGCGGAACCGCCGGAGGCGTCAGTAGCGGAGATCACCGCCCAGCTGGGGTCGACGGCGGCGCCGGTGCCGGGCTCGATGGCGGTGGCGTTCTCCGCTTCCATCACCAGCATGCCGGCGATTTGGGCGAAGCCGTTGCCGTTGGTGGGGCTCTGGGTGGTGGCGTTGACGGTGACCCAGTCGGACTGCGTGCCGGTCTTGTAGGAGCGGACGCGGAAGTTATAGGCGGTGCCG
>JBILUB010000111.1:0-7530 GCA_044371245.1 Opitutaceae bacterium | reverse complement strand
AGAAGCCGTAGGTGCGGGCGTCGGGCGTGGCGGTGAGGCCGACGAGGAAGGCGTCGAAGTAGTCGAGGACCTGGCGCCAGAGGTTGTAGATGGAGCGGTGGCACTCATCGATGATGATGAGATCGAAGAACTCGGGCGGGACCTGGGCGTTGTAGGCGACGGGGAGGGGTTCGCGGCGGCGGTCGGCGGAGTGCTCGGCGGGGTGGGCGTCCTCGGCGGAGGCGTCGAGCTCGGTGCCCTGGAGGAGGGAATACATCCGCTGGATGGTGGAGATGCAGACCTGGGCGTCGGCGGGGACGTGGGAGGAGGCGAGGCGCTGGGCGGAGTAGAGCTCGGTAAACTTGCGGTTGTCGTCGCTGGGGGTGAAGGCGAGGAACTCCTGCTCGGCTTGTTCGCCGAGGTTGCGGGTATCGACGAGGAAGAGCACGCGGCGGACGCGGGCGTGTTTGAGCAGGCGATAGACGGACGTGATGGCGGTGAAGGTTTTGCCCGCGCCGGTGGCCATCTGGACGAGGGCGCGGGGGCGGGCGGCCTTGAGGGAGGTTTCGAGATTGGTGACGGCCTCGATCTGGCACGCGCGGAGGCCGGTGGGATCGAGGGGCGGGAGATCGTGGAGGCGGGCGCGGAGCGGGCGGGTGGCGGCGAGGGATTCGCGGAGGGTCTCGGGGCGGTGGAAAGAGAAGACCTCGCGGGAGCGGGGCTTGGGGTCGCGCTGGTCGGTGAAGCGGACGATGACGCCGGTGGCCTCGTAGAGAAAGGGGAGGGGGACGCCGGTGGACTGGATGTAGCGGAGTTTGGCGGCGGCGTATTCGGCGGTCTGGTCCTCGACGCTGGTGATGTTGGCGCCGAGGGTTTCTTTCTTGGCCTCGATGACGCCGACGGGTTGGCCGTCGAGGAAGAGGACGTAGTCGGCGGGGCCGGTGTCGGTGGAGTATTCGCGGACGGCCTGGCCCTGGCCGGCGGAGAAAACGATGGCGTCCTTGGACTGGACGGCCCAACCGGAGGAGCGGAGTTGCGCGTCGATGGCGTCGCGGGCGATTTGCTCGGGGTTTTGGTTGGGCGACATGGAACCGAATGCATGTTTTTTACGACGACCGGTAACGGCGCAAGCGTTCGCGGCCCGGAATCTATGGCGGAAGTCTGCTCCTGCGGCCGTGTTTTGCCTTTGCGGCGGAGTGGGTGGGGCGCTTTGGCTGATGGGTTCATGTCTTCCGGTATCGTTCATCTCGTCGGCGCCGGTGCCGGCGACCTCGGTCTCTTCACTCTCCGCGCGCGCGAGCTCATCGCGGCGGCGGACGTGCTCGTCTACGACTACCTCGTCCACCCGGAGGCGGTGAAGTGGGTCCGGCCCGGCTGCGAAGTCGTCTACGTCGGCAAAAAGGCCGGGTGCCACACCGTGCCGCAGGAGGAGATCGAGGCGCTGCTCGTCACCCACGCGCAAGCCGGCAAGAAGGTCGTGCGCCTCAAGGGCGGCGATCCCTACATCTTCGGCCGTGGCGGCGAGGAGGCCCGCACGCTGGCCAAGGCCGGCGTGCCCTTCGAGGTCGTGCCGGGAGTCACCGCCGCGCTCGCGGCCGGCGCCTACGCCGGCATCCCGCTCACCTTTCGCAACGTCTCCGCCTCGCTCGTGCTCCTCACCGGCCACGAGGACCCGGCCAAGAGCGCCGGCGCGCAGGTGAACTGGCGCGACTTTGGCGCGCTGAAAAACACCACGCTCGCGATCTACATGGGCATGAGCCGGCTGGCCCACATCCTCGGCGAGCTCCAGGCCGGCGGGCTCGCGCCGGACACGCCCGCGGCCGTGGTGCAGTGGGCCTCGCTCGGGCGCCAGCGGAGCGTGAGCGGCACCGTGGCCGAGCTGCCCGCGCGGGTGGCCGAGGCGAAACTCGCGGCGCCCGCCATCATCTTCGTCGGCGAGGTGGTGCGCGACCACGAGGCGATCGACTGGTTCGAGCACCTGCCGCTTTTCGGCCGGCGCGTCGCCATCACCCGCACCCGCGATCAAAACAGCGAGCTGCGGGAAAAACTCGAGACGCTCGGGGCCGAGGTCCTCGAGTTGCCCCTGATCACGATCACGAAGGACGTCGACCAGGTCGGCTTCGTCGAGATCCTGAGCGATCTCGGGACCTACGACTGGATCGTTTTCACCAGCGCCAACGGCGTGCGCTACTTCTTCGAGGATTTCCTCAAGGGCTACCAGGACATCCGCGCCCTCGGCCTGTTGCGTTTCGCCTGCATCGGCCGCGCCACCGCGCGCGAAATCGAGAAGCATCACATCAAGGTCGAGTGCATGCCCGACACCGCGACCGGCGCCTCGCTGGCCGACGCACTCATCGCCACCGGCAGTCTCGACCACGCCAAGGTGATCGTCGTCACGGGTAATCTTAATCGCGACAAACTGGTGCGTAAGCTCGAGGCGGCGCGGGCGATCGTCGATCGCCTGCCGCTCTACCGGACCGAAAAGACCGATCTGAGCGCCGATCCGGTGGCCGACGATTTTCGCCAGCGCGGGGCCGACGCGATCTTGTTTGCCAGCTCTTCCGCGGCGGAGAGCTACCACGCGCAGATCGATTCGCTCCGGCTCGCGCCCGAGGCCCGAAAGCCGCTGGTCGGCAGTATCGGGGAGCAGACCAGCGAGACGCTGGGCGCTCAGGGTATGGAGCCGGATTTCGTGGCGGAGAAACCTAGTCTCGACGCGTTGATTGAGTCCTTGATCGGGCGACTCTCGGCCTAAGCGGGGTCCGGCCATCGGGGCGGAGCAGTGGTCCCGCTCGGGCGCGGGCCGTGGCGGCGCCTGGCGCCTCGCGGATAAGCGAGGGGAGGGCTGGCACGGGCCTGCTGCTCCTCGACTTTGGTCTGCTCTGGATTGGGAGGGTGCGCGGGCGCACGGGCGGGTGGGTGGGTTGCTGAGCATGCCGCGGCTAAAAACCGCGGGGCTGGCGGCGAACTTTTTCGTCAGCGGGAGTCCGGTAATTGACACTAGTTTACAAAAGCTTCGGGCCCGGGCGAGGCCGTGCGCAAGTAGAAGTACTTGCGTTTATACGGCAAAATCCTGATCTATAGATAGGTAAGTGTAAATCTTTTCGGGCTCCACGCATCGGACTGTTACCTTTCCGTTTAGGGGTTTAACCCTAAATCGTCCAAATTAGGTCCAATAACCCCATCCTTCCAAAATCCCCCTGTTCATGAGTGCTCCTTGGTTTCGACGATTGATCGATGGTTTGAGCCGCAAAAAGGCTACGGGAGGGCGCGAGATCCTTGTGGTGGACGATGAGCCGGAGATCTGTGCGATGGCGCAGGAGATGTTGGCGGGGGCGGGTTGGCAGGTGTGCACGGCCGGCAATCGGGAAGAGGCGCTGGCGCGGCTGGGGTCGGGCGGGGGTCGGGTGGGTTTGGCCCTGGTCGACGTGATGATGCCGGATTCGGATGGAATCAGCCTGGCCACGGCACTGCGGCAGGCGCAGCCCGGGGTGGAGATCGTGATGTTGAGCGGACGCCTGAACGAGGAGTCGCGCTGGGTGGTGAATGAGCATGGGCACCGCTTTTTGCCCAAGCCTTTTGGCTGCGATGAACTGCGCGACGTGGTGGAGAGCATTTTGGGCGAGCCGCCCGCGCGGCCCACACCCTGAGCCGCGAGTCTGACATTTGGTCGCCATGGAACAGAATTTATTGCTTACCGCGGAGCGATTGAGGCTCTCCCCGGATATCCAGCGGGGCTGGGTCGCCTCAGGGGTGCTGGTGATGAAAAACATCCCGGCGCAGGAGTATCTCACGGTCAGTCAGCTCCAGGCGCGGGTGCTGGAGAGTTTCGGGGATGGGGCGACGGTACCGGAAGTGTTGAGCCGCCTGCTGCAGGAGCGGCGCTGCCCGCCGCTGCGCGAGTTCTACGAGTTGGTGGTGAAGGCCCACGAAGTCGGGGTGTTGTGCAAGGGACCGTCGCGCAAGCCTCCGCGGCGGGCCATGGCTTGGCGGGGCTGGGCGGCGCCGTTGGGCGCGCTCTGGCCCTGCGGTCTGCTGCATCTCGCCGCCGCGCTCGTGCTGGCGTGGCGAGCGCCTGTCTTGGTGGAGGGGTGGCAGGTGTGGGCGTGGGTGCCGGGACTTTTGTTGGCCGTGGTCGCGCTGAGCGGCGGGCAGTTCCTGGCCGCGACCTTGCTGGTGGGCTACGGTGGCGATGTGTACTCGCGGCGGCCGCTGGAGTCGCTCGCGCTGCTGCATCCGCGGCTCGATTTGCGCGATGTGCGTTTGCTGCGTCCGGCGGAGCAGGCCCTGGTCGCCCTCGCCGCCAAGCTGCCGCTTGTGGTGGTGGTGTTGGCCGTGGCGCTCGTCTGGCCCGCCGCGTCGCTTCCCTTGGTCGGGGCCTGGGCCCTGGTCTGGCGCCCGTGGGGGGGCGGACTGGCGAGGAAGCTGCTGGCCCTGAGCAGTCGTCGCCCCTTGTTGGATACCGATGGTGATTTTCGGTTTATCCCGAACCAGGGGCCCCAGCTCCACTGGAGGCCGTGGTGGCGGCGTTGGGACTGGCGGGTCTGCGCCTTTGAGTTGATCTGGGCGGTGGCCTGGTCGGTGCTCGTCGCCCACTTGGTGCTGCATGGCCTGGGGGTGGGATTATTCGAGGCGCTGGCGGTCGAGCCCGTGTACTGGCTGTGGGCGATGCAGGCCATCGGAGCGGCCCTGCTGATCGCGGCGTTGAGCGCGGTGGTGCGGCTCTGGCGGGATGGAGCACGGCAGTACGCCCATGGTCGGCGTCTGCGCCGGGAGCGGAGGGAGCGGCGGCGGCGGGAGTATGTTTTTCCCGATACGGATGCGGCTTTGCTCCGTCTGGCGGGGTCTCATCCCCTGCTCGCGCTGCTCAGCCCCTATGATCGTGCGGCGCTCGTGCGGGCCTGGCGGCCGGTGAGCTACCCGGCGCGGGCGCGACTGCCGGATTTCGAGACGGGCAAGTATGTGGGTTTGATCCTTTCGGGGCAGATCAACGCGTTTCGAGTGCGGCCGAGCGGTCGGCCCTCGCGGGTGCTGGTGCTGGAGGAGCAGGATCTGCTCGGGCTGTCCGCGCCGCTCGCTTTCGGAGGCGAGGAGGTGTCGCTGGAGTTTCGTTCCGTCACGCCGGTCGCGGCGATGCTGCTGCCGGGGGAGTTTTTTCAGAGCATGGTGGTCGAGAAGATCGGCGTCCCGCGGGTGCACGATTTCACCTACAAGTATGCCTTTCTTCGGCGTCTTTCGCTCTGTGCGAATTGGGACCCGGCGGCCGTCGCCCGTTTCTCGCGTCTGGCCCAAGTCGCGGTGTACGAGGACGGGGCCGAGATCCTGCGGGAAAGGTCTGACACCCAGTGGTTCTACATCGTGTACGACGGGATGGTACGGGTCCGCCGCGGAGGTCGGGAGCAGCCGCGGATGAAAGCGGGCGATTTTTTCGGAGAGATCAGTCTCCTGCAGAACAGCGCGGCGGTCGCGGACGTGACGGCGCAGGGTCGGGTAACGTGCCTGCAAATCGACCGCACGAGTTTCCTGCGCTTCATGACCCACAATCACCGCGTGGCGTTGACGCTGGAGCGGATCAGCTCGACGCGGCTGGGGCATCCGATCTTCCCCCTGCGGCCCGCGCCGGTGGGCGTGCGGGGAGAGTGGGAAAACGAACTTCGCCGCCGCGCCGCCCTGGCCAACTGACGCCACCGCAGCGAAGCCCGGATCGGGTTTCGGCTCGGATGGGGGCTTTCGCGGTCGGGGGCGACAGCCTGCGCCGGCGCCGCCGCGGTCTGGGCGACTGCCGACGGGGCTCCGGCCCGGCGGGCGGAAAACAGGTTTGGTTTTCCGCGGGGCCCGTGGTTGCGTGCACCTTCGGCCATGCAAGTCCCGTTTCTCGACCTTTCGTTGCAACACCGCGCGCTGCGCGAACAGGCGTTGGCGGCGCTCGCCGCCACTTATGACGCCACCCGCTTTTGCCTCGGCAAGGACGTGGAGGATTTTGAAAACGACTTTGCGCGCGGCCTCGGTTATCCCAAGGCGCTCGGTTTAAACTCGGGCACGTCGCCTCTGCACGTCGCCGCGGCCCTCGCCGGCTGGGGACCGGGAGACGAGGTGATCGCCCCGCCCTTCACCTTTATCTCCACGGTTTGGGGCATCAGTTATGTGGGGGCCAAGCCGGTGTTTGCCGATATCGACGAGCGCACTTTTTTGATCGATCCCGCGAAGGTGGAGGCTGCGATCACTCCGCGCACCAAAGGTCTGGTGGTGGTGCACCTCTTTGGTCTGCCAGCGCCGATGGATGAGCTGCTCGCGATCGCTCGAAAGCATGGCTTGTTCGTGGTCGAAGACTGCGCGCAGGCGGTCGGGGCCGTGTGCGGAAGCGCTCCGGTGGGCATGCACGGTGACTGCGGTACCTTCAGTTTTTATCCGACCAAGAATCTCGGGGGCTGTGGCGAGGGCGGGGCCTTTGTGTCGCGCCGGGAAGAGCTGTTTGAGAAGGCTCGATTGCTGCGAGTGCACGGCTCGGGCCGCCGCTATCATCACGACCATGTGGGGTTCAACTTTCGCATGGACGGGTTTCAGGGGGCCTTGCTGGGCGTGAAGCTGCCTCATCTCGCCGCCTGGACCGCGCGCCGGCGGGAGATCGCCCGCCGTTATCTGGCCGGTATAACTCATCCTGAAGTGCGGCTGCCGGTGGCGACCGGCGCGGCGGGGGAGAGCGTCTGGCATCAGTTTACCCTCCGCCATCCCCGTCGGGATGCCCTGCGGGAGCATTTGGCAAAGCAGGGAGTGGGCACCGACCTTATCTATCCGGTGCCGCTCCATCGCCAGGCCTGCTACGCTTCTCTCGGCTACCGGGAAGGGTCGATGCCGGTCGCGGAGCGCGCGTGCGCCACCGTCCTCAGCCTGCCGATTTTTCCCGAGTTGAGCGACGCGCAGGTCGACCACGTGATCTCGGCGGTGAACGCGTTCTAAAATGCGCCGCTTGGCCCTCGCTCCGCGCCCGGCCCGCCCCGTCGGAACCTCGGCGTCCACTCCGGCTCTCTCCTCAACCATGGGACATCATGATCGGTGACATTCAACTCAAGGTCTGCGGCCTGCGCCGACCGGAGGACGCCCGGCTCTGCGCCGAGTTGGGTGCGGATTTCATCGCGTTTAACTTTTATCCGCCTTCGCCGCGTTACCTTTCGCCCCGCGACTACACGGCGCTGGCGCCGGAATTGCCCCTCGGGCCGCGACGGGTGGCGGTGCTCGTCGAGCCGAGTGAGGACGAGCTCAACCGCGTCCGGGACCTGGGATTCGATTTTTTCCAGATCCATGCCCGTCACGAGCTCGACGTGTCGATGCCACGTGCGTGGGGTGATGCATTGGGTCGCTCCCGGCTCTGGCTGGCGCCCAAACTGCCTCCGGGGGAAAAGATGCGGGACGAGTGGCTCGATCTGGCCGATACCTTCCTGATCGACACATTTCACGCGCACGGTTTTGGCGGATCGGGGCGCACGGGTGATTGGAACGGCTTTGCGGCGGCGCGACAGGCGCACCCGACCAAGACCTGGATCCTGGCCGGAG
>JBILUB010000156.1:0-6272 GCA_044371245.1 Opitutaceae bacterium | reverse complement strand
ACCGCCCGCGACGTGGTGCGCGCCTTGGACGAGGCGGTGCGCCGCCACGGCAAGCCCCGGCACCTGCGCAGCGACAACGGCGGAGAGTTTGTCGCCGGCGTGCTCGAGCGCTGGCGCCGGGAGCGCGGCATCGGCGCGCGCTTCATCGAGCCCGGCAGTCCGTGGCAGAACGGTGTCAACGAGAGCTTCAACGGGCGCTTCCGCGACGAATGCCTCAACCGCGAGCTGCTGGAGAACTCTCTGGAAGCGCAGATGATCGCCCGCGCCTTCCGCGACGAATACAACGACATCCGTCCCCACAGCAGCCTCGCCTGTCGCGCGCCCTCCGAGGTCCGCGCCGAACTTTTGAAGCAAGCTCCGGGCTCCGGTCAGGCCTGCCAAGCCGGGCCTTCCCTCCGGCCGGAGCTTGCTTCAACCGACACCACCAACCCATAACCCAAACCCACCACACCAACCCGCTCAGACTCTCACTCCGGGCGGTCCAGAAAAGTGCGTCCGGTCACAGGCGCGGTAGGCTCGATGAAACTCCCAGTGCGGGATGCGCGCCATGATCTGGGCGGAGACAGCTTGACCGGTGTTCACCCGGCCAGTCTCCACCGAGGTCGCCGCCTCGCCTCAAATCGTGAGCAGCACCGAAAAACAGTTACCCTTATTCAACCCAACACTTACACACCCGCCGCCCGCTTTATGTGGGACAGCATGGGGGGGCACTCTCGTCCACGCGAACTCCCCTTCCCAAAAAACAGGAAACCAGAGCTACCGGGTTTCAGGTGTTTGAAGTTGGTGCCCGAGGCGGGACTCGAACCCGCACTTCCTTTCGGAAATTCGATTTTAAGTCGAAAGCGTCTACCATTCCGCCACTCAGGCTCTGCACGACGGAGGACTTGAACGGCTGATCACCGCGGTTGCGAGCCTGAGTAAACTTTGTGTCTCCATTTTCTTTTCTCGAGATGGCAGCTGAAAGCCCTGGTTTTGGGTTAATTTTTGCGACGGGTCCCATACGCTCCTCACCGTCAGCAGTCTTTCCCGCTAAAGCCGATTGCCGCTAACGATGGAGACACGGAGTTGATTCGGGGAGGCGATGCGGGAGGTCGACCATCTTGATCCTGGCGAGAACTTCATCGCCGGCGTGGAAGCCGACCGCTTCAGTGAATTGAACAGGGCGTGCAGATGCGTGGGCGTGGCGTCTCGCAAGACGATCATTTGGATTTCAGGTGCATGGACGAACAGAACGCTTTCGCGAGCGAGGTCGGCCGCGGTCGAGCGCGCGGGGGCGAACGTGTCCGAGGTGGCGCGGATCGAAACGGAGGTGGCGAAAATGTGCGAATCGTCGCGGAAAAAAACCCGATTGGTCACAGGTTCAGGGCACAGATCCATGGCTCCGGTGTTGTTCGTCGTGGCTGGGCTAGGTTCTGGATCTCGCGCGTTTTCGGGAGAAAGGGATCCGGCGTCCGACGCAAGGCCCTCTCCGCGACTTCACCCTCCGGGCACGAGGTAGTCACTTCTTGCCAAGCACATGGTCGCTCTGTCGCTCGTGCTCGCCCGTTTGTCGGCGCCGTCCGTTTTCGTGCATTTCTGAATTAACTGTATCTAGAATTTAGATACTATCGAACGGACTTACCCGAGGAGTTAACCCTCGAGATTTAGGCTCGTGCGGAATTGGGTGTGAGAGGCGACATCCGAGGAAGCTTCCTGTTTCGCGGGTCAGCGTGGAGTGGAGTTTTTTGCCATCGCGGCGACGTACTCGCAGAGACCTTTGACGTAGGCAGCAGTCATTTGCTGGAGCCAGATTTCGCCCTGTTCAACTGTCGCGGACCGGGCGTCCCCCATCACTCCATGGGGCGATATGTCTTGGGAGGCCCAAGCGTAGGTCGCGGGTGCACATTCCGGACGCAATTCGCCAGGGTCGTCGATCCGCGCCGGGTAGTGGCACGGTGCTTTCTCGGGGCGGGTAAAGCGCGGGGCGGTGGCGTACAGCAGGGCAGTCTCGACGGTGTTGGCGTGGAAGCCGTACGCGGCCTCTTGTGGCGCGAGATCAAACTTACACACGCAGGGTATGGATTCGATGCTCAGGCCCAGCTCATGCGAGATTTCGCGTCGTACATAGGTCAGGACGGCGCTGTTTCCCCCATGGGTGTTGAGGAGCAGGAGCGAGCGGAATCCCCAGTTTTTTAGCTGGGTGGCGAGCGCCCACAACTGAGCACGAAGCGTGTCCTTCGAGATGTAGAGCGTACCCGGGAAGCCGACGTGTTCGTTGCTCTTGCCCACGGTGATGGGAGGGGCCACGAAAGCGCGTACGCTAGGGGGAAGTGCCTCGCAGAGGCGGGAGACCCACACTTGGCCGAGAAACGCGTCGACTGCGACCGGTAGCTGGGGGCCGTGTTGCTCGATAGCGCCGGTGGGGATGATGATGGGGGTGATCTCTTTGTCGGGGATGGCGTGGATCTGCTTCAGGGTGAGGGCAGGCAGATAGCGGTTTCGGTAGCTGGGGAAAATCATGGCGTGGGGGCGGAAAGCTAGGGGGAGATGGTCCGGATCGCGCCGTCGTGGGGGAGGGCCGGGCGTGCGGCGATTTCAGCCAAAAGGGAGGCGAGGTGGGTCGCCGCGGATTCGAGCACCGGGCCTGGTTGCCCTCGGGCCAACTCCGCGAGCAGTGCGCGTAGTCGAGGGCGATCGCCGGCTCGCCATGGGGCGAAATCCAAGCCGAGTGCGCTCAGATTCACGCAAAACATTTGGAGACCGTGAGTGATCCGGAGATCGCGGGCCGCTGCATCGATCAGCTCTTCGTTCCAGGGGCTGCTGTTGTAGAGGACGATTCGACGAAAGCCGGCAGCGGCCACGCTCAAGCACCATTCCTCGAGGGCGGAGTGGGCGACGGCGGGATCGACGGGGAATGCACAGGACTCGGAGGGGCCGAGCACAAAGCGTTGTGGCGGGAGGGTAAGCAGGCGTGTGGCGCGGGGTGGCGGGAGGCCGACGGCCTCGCGCAGGACGGAGAGCGCCACGGACTCCTCCGCGTCGAGGGGCGCCTCGAGGCCCCAGTCCGCCATGCCGCAAAGTGGGAGGACGATGGTGGTGGTGGCTTTATCCGGCCAAGCCGCCAGCTCTGTCCATGGGTACCAGGCCCAGAAGCTCGTCTCGTGCGCGATGCAGAGTTGGGTCGGGATCGCGGGGTGTGTTTGCATGTGCTCGGGGGAAAGCAGGGCGGGCGCCAAAATCCGGGGCGCGCGTGGTGCTTTTGGCCTTTGAACGGGCGCGGCTGATCGGGCCTCGCTGGTGGCAGTCATCCTGCTCCCCGCGGGGCATGTCTAAACTCACCCCTGCTCCGCTGGAGTCGCTAATGGCCGCCGTCGGCTCGGAGAATGTCGTAACTGGTGGCGATACGCTTGAGGCGCTTTCCAAGGATTTTTATTGGTACTCTCCGGTGCTGCGGCGGCTGCTGACGGACAAGCGGGCGGATGTCGCGGTGCGTCCGGGTAATCTGGATGAGTTACGCGCGGTGCTTGCGGCGTGCTCACGGGCGCGTTTGCCGGTGGTGGCGCGGGGGGGCGGCACGGGTAACTATGGTCAATGTGTACCTCTGCATGGCGGTGTGGTGGTGGATCTCTCGCGGATGGATAAGTTTGAGGTCAGCCCGGAGGGGTTGTTGAAGGCGGAGCCGGGCGCGCGGCTCGGGCAGATCGAGCCCGCGGCGCGCGCGGTCGGCTGGGAGATGCGTTGCCTGCCCTCCACCTGGGTGAAGAGCAGCATCGCGGGATTTTTTTGCGGCGGTTCAGGTGGCATCGGCTCGATCACGTGGGGCGGCATCGCCTCAGGTGATAATGTGCGGTCGGTTACCTTGATGACCTGCGAGGAGAGTCCGCGCCTGGTGCGACTGGAGGAGCGTGACAGTCTGCGAGCTCTCCACACCTACGGCACGACCGGGGTGATGGTGCAGATCGAGATGCGCCTCGCGCCTCGGCGCGCCTACGATCAGCTGATCGTGGCGTCTGCGGATTGGGACAGGCTGTTGGACTGGACGGACACGGTCGCGCGGAACGCCGCCTGGCCGAAGCGAAATGTCAGCCAGTTCGAGGCGCCGATCACCGCGACGTTTAAGCCTCTGCAGAAGCATCTGGTCGCGGGGGAGCATGCCAGCTTTCTGCTGACCGAGCAGTCGGTGACGGCGGAGGTGGTGGCCTCGGCCGAGGCCGCGGGCTTGGTGGTGCGCTACCGGGCACCACTGGCCGAGCCGTTGAAGCCGCCCTATATCACCGACTACACGTGGAATCACTCTACGCTCTGGGTTCTCAAGACGTATCCGGAATACACCTACCTGCAGGCCGGCTTCGGGGAAAAGTTTCGGGATCAGTTTGCGCAGTTGAGGGAGCGGTTTCCCGGGGAGATTTTCCTGCACCTGCTCTGGACGGCGGGTAATCCGAAGACGATGCGCGGGGTGGAGGACGGGCGTCTGCTGACGGGTGAAAAGGTCGGACTGGGCGGAATACCGATCGTCGCCTTTCGGGACGAGGCCCGACTCAATGAGATCATCGCCTTTTGCGAGGAGATCGGCGTCTCGATCGCCAATCCGCATGTGTACACGCTCGAGGACGGAGGCCGGCACCCAAACATCGAGGCCAAGCGCGCGCTAAAGACGGACACGGACCCGCATGGTCTGTTAAATCCGGGCAAGATGCGCAGCTACCCGAACAATCCCTTCGCGAAAGCGACCTGAGGACCGCGCGTGATCGCCTTGCCCACAGCCTGCTGCGCCGGCGTCGAGATCGAGTGCGGAGTCGTCGCCGTGATGCGAGATGGTTGCCGGCTCGTGGCCGATGTCTATCGGCCGGCGGTGGGGGACGCGGGCACTGGTCCTTGGCCGGTTTTGCTGATGCGCCAGCCCTACGGGCGGGACATCGCATCCACGGTGGTCTACGCGCATCCGACGTGGTTCGCGCGTCGTGGTTTTTTGGTGGTTGTCCAGGATGTGCGAGGCAGGGGAGACAGCGAGGGAGAGTTTTATGCTTTCCGGCGTGAGGCGGAGGATGGCTATGACACGGTACGCTGGGCGGCGACCTTACGGGGCGCGAATGGCCGGGTGGGGATGTACGGATTTTCCTATCAAGGCTCGACGCAGTTGCTCGCCGCGCTGGGTCGACCGCCTGAACTGCGGGCGCTGGCGCCGCACATGACGGCGTTTGCCCTGCATTCCGGATGGTTTTATCGCGGAGGCCTTTTGCAGCTATCGACGAGCGTGAGCTGGGCTTCGCAGATGCTGCGAGAGGACGCACGGCGTCGTGGAGCGAGGAGCGAGGCGGCGCTGGATGAGAATTGGCAGAACACCGGGCGATTATCGGGCGTCTTTCCGGTTCGGGATTCTGTTCCGTTGGTCGCCGAGGACTTGCCCTCGTATGGTGCCGATTGGCTGCGTCACGCGGAGGACGACGTGTATTGGCGTGAGTTCGATATGTTGGCTCGGGTCGACGATCTCGGGCTACCGATGTTTCATCTCAGTGGTTGGTACGATCTCTATCTGCGGGGATCGGTGGATGGTTATCGGGCAATGGCGGCCCGACACCCGGGCCAGTTTCTGCTGGCGGCGCCGTGGGTGCACTTGCCGTGGGGAAATCTGGTCGGTGGCGCGGATTTGGGGATGGCGGCGGTGCCGGCGGTCGACGAGATGCTGGCGAGCTGGTTTCACCACTGGCTGGACTCTGATCAGCCGCCGGCGACAGCGCCCGCGGGGATGGAAGGTGTGCGCTATTTCGTACTCGGGGAAAATGCTTGGCGCGAGAGTCGGGCCTGGCCGCCCGCGGAGGCGCGCCCCAGGGTGTGGCACTTGGTCAGCGGTGGTCGGGCAAACTCGCGTTTCGGAGACGGACGGCTGTCGGAGGATGGACCAGGCGGGCCGGATGATTTGTTCAACTACGACCCCGAGGTGCCTGTGCTCGCGCCCGGGGGCAACCAAGGCGGTCATGCGGGTTTCGGTCCGCACGACCTCTCGGCGCAACAGCAGGGGATCAATCTATTGGTCTACGATACCGGGGCGGCGAAGGTCCCTTTGGTCGTCGTGGGCGACCCGGTGTGCGTGCTGTACGTCACCTCTAGCGCGCCGGAAACCAGCTTTGTGGCGCGACTATCGAGGGTGATGGCTGATGGGCGGGCGGTGTTTCTCACCCTCGGGGCCGGACGCGTGAAGGCCAGGGAAGGGGCGGAGCTGCGGCTGGCGCTCGACCCGGTGGCGGTGCGCCTGGCGCCGGGCGAGCGGCTGCGGCTGGATGTGGCGAGCTCGG
>JBILUB010000236.1:0-4472 GCA_044371245.1 Opitutaceae bacterium | reverse complement strand
AAGAATCGCGGTGGTGGGCGGAGTCGGGGACGGGGAGTCGGGATTTTTGCCGAAATTCTCCGCCCGGAGCGCCACGTGGTGCAGACCTAGTCGGGGTAGCGGGGTCTCCAGTGCAGCCAAGGAGTAAACGATGCTCCCGTCGGAGACGACTAGACTGCGGATCTTCACGGGGGGGAGTGAATCGACGAAGGATGCCCAGATAAATGGGGGCTCGTCCTGTTGTTCACCATCGGACGCATCGTTCGGCGCGGGGGCAGCCAGCAGGAGGACGGGGGATTCCACCCGGAGCTCGGTCGCGAGCCGACCGCGCAACAGATCTCGCCATCGGAAGGAAACCCGGAGCGTTCGGATCGACAGCGTTTCCCGCTCCGGCCCCTCGGTGGGATAGAGGTTGAGCTCGTGGAAAGAGAGGTCCCCGCGGAGCAGGCTGACATCCACCTCGCCAAGGGAGCCCTGGTAATCCGGAAGGGACGCGAGCTGGGAACGCACGAAGCGCTCGAGCAGGCCCGGCAAAAGCGCGCGCAGGCCCACCAGTACGAGGAGAAGCGCCCCGGGCAGCCAGAGCGCGACCCTGGGCCTGGGGCGCCGAAAAACGCGGGGTGGCGAAGGCGGCAGAGACATCATCGACCGGATCACACGGCGAATGCTCCGGTGCCCGCCGCCGAGCCGAGGCGCATGCGCGACTCCGTGGAATGCAACGAAGGCGCGCGACGTCGCGGAATTTAGAAGTTGAAGCCGATGCCCAGCGTCCAGGTGAAGCCGCCGTCATCAAAGTTGTCATCGGCTTCGTCGGCGTCGTCGAAGGCCCAGCCGTAGTCGACCAGCGCGAAAAGGAAAGTTCTTGGCTGCATGTAGAATTTCGCGCCGCCCTCCAGGCCGGCGACCCAGGTGTCGTTGGTGTCATCACCGTAAACACCACCGAAGTTGACGCCGATGAAGGGGCGGATGGGGCCGCGGGCGAGCACGTGTTGATCAAGGGCGATGCGGGTGCTGCCGGCCCAGGTGGAGCTACCGGTGTCGGAATTGACGTAGGCGATGTTTTGCCGGACGACGAACTCCAGGGTGTCACTCATGTACCAGCCGAGGGAGGCGTTGACGCCGCCCGAGGTGTCATCGAGGTCCTTGTTGGAGAGACCGGAGCCGCCGAGGGTAAACTCGCGGTCACCCATGCGGGGGCCCCACTCCGACACGTCGCTCTCGGCGGCGTAGCGAGTCGGGCGGTCGTTGCTGTCGGCCGTGGTGCCGCGGGCGGGCGAGCCGAGGTTTGTGGTCTGGGCGAGCAGCCCGAGAGGGGCGGCGATCAGGGCGAGGGCGAGGAGGGCGCGGGGGGAGGTTTTCATGGTGGTTTGGGTTGGTTGGTGACGCCCCGATGGGCGCTTTACCACGGTGTCTCCACGATGCGGCGAGGTGCAACGGACCGAGCGTCCTTGAGCCCCCGAACTAGCCCCCGGTGGCGATACCGTGCAGCCCGTCCGAGCAAGGCCCGGTACCGCCACCGCGGTGGGCTGGCCTCGGCGCACGCCTCGTGTCCCAGGATGAGGCCGGGGCAAACCGTGGCGCCTATTATGTATTTAATATTCGGATACAGTGGTATCCCCTGGAGCGACCTGCGCGCGGGGCGTCAGGCCGCCCTCGTCGCGTTCACCGCTTCGAGTCCGCATCGTGCCAGACCGGTCACGCACCCCAAGAGGGTCCGCCATCCCCTTCCGCTGGCAAGAAGGGCCCGCGGCGGATGCCCGGGTTTGTTCTCCTCGGGCCCATGCGAGTCGTTTTTCAAAAACTCCGATCAGCGACGGTCCAGTCCCCCGGCATCGTCCTGATTCGTGGTGGGGCGTCGGGCTGAACCGTAAGCGTAGGAGGCGTGGTAGAGGCCGGCGAATGCGGGTGCGTCCCGCGAACGATGCCGAAGCGATCAGGCGGGATGCCCGTCCGGACCGGGAAATGGACCCGGGCTGAAGCGGGGCGGGAGGGCCGCAACCCGTCGTGCAAGCAGGGCCTGGAACCGGTGGAAGGCGGGCTTGGGGCGGTCCGCGTGGGTGATGAGGCCGAGGTGGTACTCGTTTTCGTCGACGTGGAAGCCCTCGATGGCCTCGCGGGCCGGGTCAAGGTCGAGCAGCGAGTACCAATACACCCTTTCGACCGGCGCGGCGGCGGCGAGGTCGAGCATCTCCGCCTGCAGGGTGTGGCGGGCGGGTCGGTCGCGTTCGGGATCCCAGGTGGCGAGCCCGGTCTCGGTGATCCAGATCGCGCGGTCGCCGGCGATGGGGGCGAGTCGCTCCAGTTTTTCCGCCCAGCCCCGCCAGTGGCCGTGCCAATCCCAGTTGGCGTGGGACGGCCACCACATGCCGGGCAAGCCGTGGATGGCGATCTTCTCGAGGTGGGGCAGGGTGCCGGCGCGCGCGATGCGGAGCAGCCAATGGGGGTCAACCGGTATCATGCCGCCCAATACGGTCGGCACCCCGCTGCTCCGCGCCCAGTAGGCGGCGTCGCCGATCATGGCGCCGAACTTCGCCCAGTCCGGATCGTGGCGGGCGAAGTCCCATTTGTAGAGGTTGTCCGGCTCGTTCCAGAGCTCGAGGTGGGAAAAACCGCCGCCGTGGCGGGTGATCACGAGGTCGATGAAGTCGGCGTAGTCGCGCAGTCGCCGCGGCGGACTCGCGCAGCGACCATCGATCGAGAGAGAGGGCGGCGTGTGCCAGACGGAGACGAGCACCTCGAACTCGGCCAGCGCGGAGAAAACCCGGTCGTACCACGCTGGCGCGCCGGGCAGATGGTAGTCGGCCCACGAGATCCCGGTGCGCAGGTGGCGCACGCCCAGCTCGCGCAGCCAGCGGACGGCGCGCGCGAGCGTCGGTTCGTCCCGGTGGTGAAACCATTGGCAGAGGCCGAGGCGATCGCGAAGCTCGCGCGCGGGCGCGGGGGCGAACCGGGCCGTGCCCGGAAGGGCGCTGCTTGAGCGAGGAGGGGCGATAGGGACGCCGGGGGGCACGGATCAGAGGGGGGTGGACGGGCCGCGGGGTGCGCGGCCGCACGCCTCGTCGAGTTCGGCGGGCTCCCGCCGAGGTGAGGGGGCCTGGTGCGCGGGTTCGCAGAGGTAGATTTCGTGGCCCGGGCGGGAGCGGACCTGCAGCCCGGAGGAGCGGAGCAGGGCGAGGACGGCGGCGTGGTTCGGGACCCACCAATTGGTGGGGTCGCCAGCCAGGGATTTTTCGATGAAAGCCATTTTCGGCCAACCGGCGGCGAGGAGGGCGCTGCGGTCGTAGAAGTCCTGGTCTTCGGGTGTCTCGATCTCCGAGTCGTCCGGGGTGGTGAGCGTCTGGAAGAGGAAAAGGCGACGCGCGCGCTCCGCGGCGAGATCGAGCCCGAGCACCGGGTAACGCAGGTGGTAGAAGACGCCCATGAACAGCACGAGGTCGTAGTCGAGATCCCAGCGCGCAAGATCGTACACGGCCGCCCGGTGGAAGGTGATGCGGCTCTCGAAGCCGTGCACGGAGGCGGCCCAGCGCGCCTGCCGCAGGAAATGCGGGTCGATGTCGATGCCCGTGACCTCGGCGCCGCGCTTGGCGAGCTCGAGGCAGTAGAAGCCGGAGTTGCACCCGATATCGAGGACGGTCCAGCCCTCGAGCCGTGCGGGCAGGTGGGGGGCGATCTGCTCCCACTTTTCGCGCGGAAAATCGCCAAGGGGGTGTCGCGGCGCGGTCTGGCCGCCGTCGGGAAGGTGGAGGTTGTGGAACCAGGGTCCGAGCGTGGCGGCCTCGGCGGCGAGGCCCGACACCTTTCGTGCCGGTGGGATCATGAAGCGGGCGGGGTTGGCGGCGCTTTGTCCGTCGCCCGCATCGATTTCCGTCGTGGTCGGCGAGGGCGCGGCGCCTGAATCGGCGGGAAGTTCGAGCAGGTACCTTTCCAGTTCGGAAGCGCGGTGGTCCGCGGTGTGTCCGCGCAGCACGCGCGCACGGGCGGCGGCGCCGAGCCCCAGGGCTGCGGCCGGGGAAAATTCGCGCAGGATCCGCTCGATCGCGGCGGTGTCGTCCGCGACGAGGATCTCGCGGTCGGGCGTGAAAAAATCCTCCAGCCCGCTCCATCGGTCGGTGACGATGGGTGTGCCGCAGGCGGCGGCCTCGAAGAGCCGCACGCTCGGGGAGTGGCCGGTGGCGAGCATGTCGGCGCGGGTGAGGTTGAGGGTGAAGCGTTGGGCGTTGGAGAAAGTGCGGTGCGCGGAGGGTGGCAGGTGCGCGATGCGCTCCACGTTGGACGGCCAAGCCAGCCCGGCGGGATACTGGGGGCCGGCGACGACGAAGCGGGAGGCCGGTCGCCGGCGGGCGGGCGCGAGCAGGCGAAGCTCGAGGCCCGGCTGGCGGTCCTCGCTGTAGGTGCCGAGGTAGCCCAAATCCCAGCGCGGAGTCTGCGTCTCCGGGTAGTAGAGCGCGGGATCGACGGCGCAGAAAAGGGCGCGGGCGCGGGGCGTTCGAAAC
>JBILUB010000373.1:0-3157 GCA_044371245.1 Opitutaceae bacterium | reverse complement strand
CCGCCGCTGAAGGACAGGTAGAGCGGGTAGCGCCGGACGAGATCGGGCGAGAGGTACTCGTGGTCTCCGCGACGCAGCTTCGCCAGCGTGACCGGGGTGTCGATGTCGTAGAAGGCCACAATCCTGCGGGCGGTGAGCAGCACCCACTCGCCGACCCGCGCGCCCTCGGGCACGTAGGAGCCGACGATCGCGGCGTCGGCCGCGCGGATGGCGGCGGCGTGTTCGCGCCGGAGCTCGGGCAGGTCGCGGTAAAGCGCGATCCGCGCGTAGGAGCACTCGTGCAGGTCGCGGTGCCCGGCATACCACGGTGCGTCGCGTTCGAGGAAGAGGATCTCGTGACCCCGCGCGGCGAAGGCGCCGAGCAGGGCGCGCCAGGTGGTGGCGTGGCCGTTGCCCCAGTAGGAGGTGAGGGAGAGGCCGAGGACGACGAGGTTCATGGGTGGACCGGCGCGGGCGTGCGGGCGTCGAGCACTTCCTCCAGCTCGATCACGCGGTGGCCGTAGGTGTGCGAGGAGAGGATACGCCGGCGCGCGGCGCGGCCGATGGCGGAGGCGGTGCGGGGCTGAGTTGGTCGAGCCAGTCGGAGACCTCTCCCCCGTGCGCGGCAACGAGGACCTCGGTGCCGGGCTCAAGGAAACAATCGATACCCTGCCAACGGTCGGTGATGAGGCAGGCGCCGGCACCGGCTGCCTCAAACAGGCGGGTGGGCGGGGAAAATCCGTAGCGGGCCATGCTTTCCCGGTTGATGTTGAGCACGGCGCGGGCGGAGCAGTTGAAGGTGTTGTGCGAGGCCGAGCCGACATGCCCGAGTCGGCGGACATTCCCCGGCACCGGTTTGTCTTCCCAGCCGCTGCCCCCGAGCAGAAAAGACATCGCCGGCCGGGAGGCGGCGGGTTGGAGAAAAAACTCTTCCACTCGTCGTTCCCGGTCAGGCACGCGGTTGCCGAGGAAGCCGAGATCCGCGGCCAAGGCCGGATCGTAGGGGACCGGGTGATGGGTGTCGGGATCGAGGGCGTTGTAGATCGGGACGCAGCGGCTGGCGCCGAGCGCTTCGTAGGCCTCGACCACGGGCTTACCGCCGCCGTAGGTGAGTACGAGATCGTAGCGAGGGATGAGGGCGCGGAAGGGATCCGTGGGATCCGCGAGCGCGCGGTCGAGAGTGGCCGGCGCGTCGACATCCCAAAAAATCACCCGGGCGCCAGGTCGCCGGCAGGCCAGCACGGCCTCCTCGAGCACGGCGTCGTTCGCGCCCACGCCGCTGGCCTTGACCACGAGGTCGGCGTGGCGGCAGGCCGCCGCGATCACGGCCAGCACCCGGTCCTGGGTGTTGGCGTCGTAGACGACCACGCGGGCCCAGGACGGGTCGGTCATATCGCGGTGGCGTTGACGATCGTAGACGTCGGGCTCGTAGAAGGTGATCCGATGTCCGCGGCGGGCCAGGGCGTGGAGCAGCCCGCGGTAGTAGGTCGCGGCGCCGTTCCAATAGGACGAGACCAGACTGGAGCCGAAAAAGGCGATGTCGAGGGGCTGCATTGCGGTGAAGCGGTGGGGAAAGAGGCCGCCCGCTCAGCTGGCGCTTGCCAGGCGCGCGGGAGCCGCGCCTGCGGCGGCGACGACCTGCCAGTGGAAGCCGAGCAACTCGTCGACGCGGTGCGAGCAGGTGTGGCGGGCGCGGACGGTGGAGAGCGCGCGGCCGGCGATCTCCCGGCGCAGATCGGAGTCGGATAGAAGTCGGCTGAGCTGTTCGCACATCTCCGGGCCATCGCGGGCGACGAGATAGTCCTCGCCTGGAGTGAAGAGACCCTCGGCGTCTTCCCAGGGCGCGGATACGAGCGGGATGCCGCAGGCCATGGCCTCGAAGGGCCGGATGGTCGGAATACCGGGGAGCACCCGGACGTAGGGCCGGCGGGGCACGTGCACCGTCACGCGGTGGCGGGCGAAGACCTCGGGCGCGTCAAAATTTGGCAGCCACCCCCGGTGATCGATCCCGGCCTCGGCGAGGGCGTCGACTGCGGCCGGTGGGTAGCGCACCCCGTGGACGGTGGCGGAGAGGGAGAGTTGGCGGACTGGATCGAGCAGAAACTCGTAGATCTCGGCGCTGCGCTCTTCGTCACCCCAGTTGCCGATCCAGACCAGATCGCGAGGCTCGACCGTGGCTTCGCGCGGGTAGAAGACGGAAGTGTCGGCCGCTTCATGCCAGACGAACGCGCGGAGCGCGAGGCGCTCTCGAAGATAGAGGTCGCGGAGAACCCGGCCGAAGGCGAGCACCCCATCGTAGTTGGAAAGGTCATACGCGCGCATCATTTCGGGCCGCGTGACGAGCCGGTGGTGGGTATCGTGGAAGAAGAGGGTAAAGCCGTGCCGCCGGCGGGCCTCGCCGACGCGGCGCACCAACTCGGGCGGGTTCCACTCATGAACGAGCACCAGGTCGGCGTCGCCGAGGGCGACGTCGAGATCCAGGTTGGCCGGGTCGTAGGCGCGGGAGAGGAGGTCGGGGTAGAGATCGTGGAAGCGGCGCAGAGGCGCGAGGCCGTGCTGCTCAACGAGGTTTCTCAGGCTCCAGTTGTCCAAAGCCTCGTAGACCAGCACCTCGTGCCCGCGGTGGCCAAGCGCGCGGGCCACGCCGCGCAGGAAGTGGGCGTTGCCGTGATTCCAGTCGGAGAGGAGGGAGTGGTAGAAGAGGACGATTTTCATGCGGGGAAGGACGAGGTGGTCTGGATGGTGGGAGCCGCGTGCAGGGGCGGAGTCCGGGAGGGTCGGGAGCAGGCCGAGGCGCTGGCCTGGAGGGCGGAAAAGCGGGCGAGGAGCCGCGCGTAGGCGTCGAGGTAGGCGTCGCACATGCGGTTGGAGCTGAGCGCGGAGCCACGCCGGGTGGACTCGACGGATAGACGGCGGCGGAGCGACGGGCGTGCGATCAGTTCGAGCAAGGCGGCGAGCAGCGCGTCGGGATCGTCGGGTGGCACGAAGAGCGCGGCACCGTCCCAGTTTTCCCGCAGGCTGCGGATGTCGCCGAGAACCAGGGCGCAGCCCGACTGCGCGGCCTCGAGGACGGAAAGGCCGAAGGGCTCGTAGCGGGCCGGTGCGGCGAAGATGCCCGCGCGCGCGTACTCGGCGCCGAGCCGATGTTCCGGGAGTACGCCCAGCAATTCGCATCCGG
>JBILUB010000110.1:0-7658 GCA_044371245.1 Opitutaceae bacterium | reverse complement strand
GCTGATTTCGGGACTTTACGGAAGTGTGCGGAACGGGGGGCGGCAGTTTCACGAAGGGCTGGATCTTTTCCCGCTGGAGCGTGATCGCGCGGGCGAGGCGCTGGATCCGGTGTTTGCGGTTTTGGACGGCGTGGTGCGGCATGTGAGCGCGCGGGCGGGCGCGAGCAGTTATGGACGCTACGTGGTGCTGGAGCACCCGGCGGAGACGCCGGCGGTCTACACGCTGTACGCCCATCTGGGGAGGATCGAGCCGGGCCTCGTGCCAGGGGTCGAGCTGACGGCAGGCGCGCGGATCGGGATCATGGGACGCAGCGCGGGTGGCTACGTGATCCCAAAGGAGCGCGCGCACCTGCATTTTGAAATAGGTCTGCGGATGACCGACCAGTTCGAGCGGTGGTACCATCGGCGGGGCTTCGGGAGTCCGAACGAGCATGGCTTGTGGAATGGGATGAACTTGATGGGTCTCGATCCCCTGGAATTTTTGCGGCGGACCGGCGCGACCGCGCCTGAATCGTTGCTGGAGGTGATCGATGCGCAGCCGCGGGCCCTGCGCCTGCGGGTGGCCGGGCCGGCCGAGCCGGATTTCGCGCGCCGGTACCCGGCTCTGGTGGCCGGCGGCGAAGGGGCGCCGCCGCTTCTGATCGGCGGGTGGGAGCTGGAGCTGGGGGCGAGCGGAGCGCCGCTTCGCCTGCGGCCGCTCGGTCCGGAGGCATTCACGGGCTGGCGGCGGGGTGAAGTGCGTATCCTGGAGGTGGATACAAGCGTGCTCGCGGCCAATCGGGGTCGAAAGCTGGTGCGCACCGTGCGGGGCGGACCGGCGCCGGACGAGGATCTCGCGACGGTGCTGCAGCAGTTGTTCTCCATCTTTCCTTAAAGTTTCCCGGAGGAGGAATCAGGGAGATAGTGGCGGGCCGGGATCGCGACGGTAAGGGGCCGATCTCGGGCCGACGAGACCGCGGAGTTCGAGAAAAAAACCTAGGTGTTTCTTCCCGGGGATTGAGTGGCGAGGGACTCCGGCGAGCTGCTTAGGCTCAACTGCTTATCGCCAGGATATTGAGGGATTCCCCCTGTTGAGGCACAACTTTGCCAGAGTTTAACTCCGCCGACACCCCTCGGTCTTTCCCTCGCTCCATTCTCCCGCCATGACTGAAAAAACTTTTTCCGAGCTCTTTTGCGAACGACGCGGCCTGCCGGCCGAGCGCTACGCGCCGGAAGTGCTGGCGTGTTGTTTGTATCCGCATGCGCGCAAACTGGCGAAAGCGCTGCTGAGTGTCTGGCCCGATTTTTTCGTGGCGGATCTGGATTTCGTGCGAGCGGTCGGTCGCTTGCGTCGTTTTCGGGATTTCTCCAGCGAGGCGGAGGAGTTTGCCCATCATCCGGCCAATCGTGGTTTTTGGCGGCGCTATGGGCGGGTGCGGGTGTCGTCGCGTTTGTTGCGGCATCTCCTGCGGGCCGAGCTGCATCCCGAAATGGATGCGATGCCGATGGCGACGGCGACCGAGACGCCTTTCGCGGGAGTGGTGCCGGCCGCTCGCGGAGGGTTGGAGCGCAGGAGCGATTACCGGGTGACGGACGGGGCCTGAGCGGTCGATCAGGCGGGGGTGAGGGGCGCGGAGCGGGAGGCGACGAAATCTTCGAGCTCGCGGACCGCGGCGGCGGGGCCGTCGGCGGCGCGGAGCTCGCGGCCGATCTCCGCGGCGCGGGCGGAGCGAGTGGGTTCGGAGAGGAGGCGCTCGAGGGCGTGGTGGAGCTGCTCGGGCCAGATGTTTTTCTTCAAGCGGAAGCCGCAGCCGAAGCGCTCCACTTCGGAGCCGAAGTAGTTTTGGTCGCCGATGTGCGGCACCACGATCTGGGGCACGCCGGCGTGGAGGGCGCTGGCGGTGGTGCCGGCGCCGCCGTGGTGGATGATGGCCGAGGCGTGGCGGAAGAGTTGGTCGTGGGAAACTTTGCCGACGATTTTGATGTGGTCGGCGTCGCCGAACTGGGGGAACTGGGCCCAGCCGCGTTGGACAACGATCTTTCGGTCGCGTGGCCAGGCGCGGATGAAGCGCTCCATCCACGCGCCGGAGTTTTCGTAGACCATGCTGCCAAAGGTGAGCACGGGCACGCGGCCGCCGGGGGCGCCGGCGGCAAAGGCGGCGACCTCCGCGTCGAGGCTGGCATTGGCCGGCGATTGCCAGCGGAGGTAGCCGACGTAGCGGAAGCGCGGGTCGATCTCGGCGTCGGGCACGCGGAAATATTTTTCGGGGACGGTGACGAGGACGCGATCGGCGGGTTTGGAGAAGAAGTGGCGGACTTTGGGCAGGCCGGCGGCGCGGAGGGCGTCGGCGACGGAGGCGTTGATGGTGCGGTCGACGATCGCGTTGGCCGTTTTCCAGAGCCAGCGGTTCCAGGCGCGCCGGGTGCGATGTCCCAGCCAGCGGGGGGCGGGCAGGTGCTCGGGGGGGAAATCGGGGGAGGGGATGACGTGCGGGGCGAAGGCGAGGGTGGCAAAGGGCACGCCATGACGGTCGGCGATGCTCTTGTTCATCGGGAAGAGGTAGCTGGAGACGAGCAGGTCGGTCTGCGGCATGATCGCATCCATGCGGGCGATCATTTCGGGGATGTAGGCGCGGGCGCCGACGTAGATCTCGCGCAGTTGGTAGACGGGGTTGCGGATCTTGTTGAGCCGGCCCATCCAGTAGGCGAGGTCGGCTTGTTCCCAGTTCGGGCACAGGGGGTAGAACTCGACGCCGGCGGCCTCGATCTCCTCTTGGTAGTGGGGGATGGTGGCGAACTTTACGGTGTGTCCGCGTCGTTGCAGGGCGACGGCGAGGGCGATCACGGGGTAGATGTCACCGGTGGAGCCGTGGGAGGTGAGGACGATGCGCATGGCGGTCGGGGTGCCCTGTGGGCTGCGGAGGCAAGGGGAGCGGGCGGCCGGCGGAGGGGCGAGCGTGGTCGGGTGACGTTTCGGTGACGGTCGGCCGGGGGGCGCCGCAACGCCGCCTACAGGGCGACGAGCAGGGCGCGCAGTTCCACGGCTGGATCGTCGTGGTCCTGCTCTTCGGCGAGGCGAAGGGCCTCCTCGAGGACGGGGCGGGCGCCGGTGGGGTCGCCGCAGCGCAGGAGCGCTTTGCCGAGGAGGATGCGGGGCATCATCCAGTCGGCGCGAGAGGCGCAGCAGAGCCGGTAGTGCTCGACCGCCTCGGCGTCGCGGCCGTCGGCGTCGAGGGCTTGCGCGAGGCTGAAGCGGAACAGGGCGTTGCCGGGCTGTTTGTCGAGGAGGGCGGCGAAGTGGGCGACGCGGTCGGGCATGGGAGTCGAAGGCCGAGGGGCGGTCCGGCGGGGAAGGGTTTAGGCGAAGCGAGCTTCGACGAGATCGGCGAAGGCGGGGGGCGGGCGAACGGGGCGGCCTGAGCGGTCGATGAAGACATGCACGGTGTGTCCGGAGGCGAGTCGCTCCTCGCCCCGGAAAAGTTCGTAGTCGACGCGCAGGCGGAGGGCGGGTTTTTCGCGGATGCGGGCGTGGACGGTGACGAGGTCGGCGTAGCGGGCGGGTTTGTGGTAACGCAGGGTGACTTCGATGACGGGCAGGAAGTAGCCGTCGGCCTCGAGTTGGCGGTAGGGCAGGCCGGCGGCGGCGAGGAGCGCGGTGCGGCCGACCTCGAGCCAGGGCAGGTAGCTGCCGTGGTAGACGACGCCCATCATGTCGGTCTCGGCGTAGCGGACCTCGATCTGGCTGCGGTGCTCGAGCATGATGCGGTGCGCGGAGGCTGGGGATGGATTAGGCGGGGGTGGCGGAGGCTGGCGTGTCGACGGGCGGGACGGAAGCGTGAAGAAGGGCGGCGCGCGCTTACTCGGCCGGGCGGAAATCCATGAAGCGCTTCACGCGGTCGACTTTCGCCACGTGGACTTTTAGGCGGGAGGCGAGGGCGTAGCGTTTCTTTTTTTTCCCGCCGACGAGGGCGGCTCCGTCCGGGGTGATTTGGTAGTAGTCGTCGCGCAGGAGGCTGGCGGGGACGAAGCCGAAGGTCATCGACTCCACGAGCTCGATAAAAAAGCCGTTGGGCCGGACGTCGGTGATCACGGCTTCGAAGGAGGTGGGGGTCGGCTTGAGCAGTTCGCGTTCAAAGTACTCGAGGAGTTTGATCTTCACGCTTTCTCGCTCCGCCTCGGCGGAGTTGATCTCGGTGAGGCTGAGGTGTTCGCCCATCTCCTCGGCTTTGGCGGCGGTGTAGGGGAGTTTTATTTTGGCGCCTTTGGCCGCCTGGCGTTCGAAGCTGGCGGCGAGCACGCGGTGGACGACGAGGTCGCTGTAGCGGCGGATGGGGGAGGTGAAGTGGGTATAGTCGGTTTTGTTGAGTCCGAAGTGACCGTCGGGGCTGCTGCGGTAGGCGGCTTTACGGAGGCTGCGGAGGAGCTGGGTGCGGAGGGTGTAGCCTTGGGGGTGGTCGGCCAGGATCGCGAGGAGGCGGACGAGCTCTTTGCGGTCGGAGAGGTCGCCGACGCGGATGGAGTGGGTGGCGAGTTGTTGGCGGAGTTCGTCCAGTTTTTCGCCGTCGGGGTCGTCGTGGACGCGGTAGATGGAGGGGAGTTTTTCGCGGCGGGTGAGGCGGGCGACGGACTCGTTGGCGGCGAGCATGAACTCTTCGATGAGTTGGTGGCTTTCGTCGTGCGTGATGCGTTCGAGGCGGTCGGCGTAGCCCTCGGCGTCGACGTAGATCTTGGTCTCGGGCATGTCGAGGTCGAGGGAGCCGTGGGCCATGCGTTCGCGGCGGAGGCGGGAGGCGAGACGCCAGAGCTGGCGGACCCAGCCTTGGAGGTCGTGCAGTTCGGTGTCGGTGAGGGAGGCGAGGGCGCGGCCGGTGGAGCCGGTCTGGTGTTTGGGCGGGAGAGGGAGGGCGCGGATCTGCTCGAGCGAGTCGGTGAAGAGAAGGGCGTAGGCTTGTTTGTAGGTCAGGCGCTTGCGGCTACGGATGACGGTGTCGGCGAAGGTGGTCTCCTTCTCGAGGTGTCTGCCCTTGGCGTCGAAGACGAGGAAGGCGCACTTGCAGAGCCGGTCCTGCGCCTCGACGAGGGAGCAGAGGCCGTTGGAGAGTTTCTCCGGCAGCATGGGGACGACGGTGCCGACGAGGTAGGTGGAGTTGCCTCGTTTGAGCGCTTCCCGGTCGAGCGCGGTGCCGGGTTTCACATAGGCGGAGACGTCGGCGATGTGCACGCCGACGCGCAGGCCTCCGTCGGGCAGGGGTTCGAGGGAAAGGGCGTCGTCGAAGTCCTTGGCGTCGTCCGGGTCGATGGTGAAGACGGGGATGTCGCGGTAGTCGAGACGGCCGGGGGCGGTGGCCTGCGCGGAGGGGACGGTGTCGGGGAGGCTGGCGACCTCGCGCTCGACGGCGGGAGGGAAGGCGGGATCGAGTTTGTACTTCCGGTAGACGCCGAGGAGTTCGGCGCGAGGTTCAAAGGTCTTGCCCAGGACCTCGGTGATGGTGCCGCGAAGGGGTTTGCGGGGGTCTTCCCACGGTTCGAGGGTGGCGACCACCTTGTCGTCGAGTTTCGGGGCGGGGCTGAGGCGGGCGAGCGTCGGGTCGGCAACGAGAACTTCGAGGGGGAAGCGCGGGTCGTCGGCGAGGACCAGGTACTGGGAGCGTACGCGGGAGAGGCGTCCGACGATCTCGGCGCGGGCGCGCTCGAGGACGCGGACGACGCGGCCGCGGGGTTCGTCGCGCCGGGCGTCCCCGTGGCGAAAGCGGGGGGCCAGCGAATCGTCCACGACCACCGCCACGGTGTCGCCGGGGAGGGCGTTGAGGGTGTCGCCAGGGCCGATCTGGATCGCGTCGGGGCGGGGAGCGTCGGGGTCGGCGTCGGGGTCGAGCGTACGGACGACAAAGGCGGAGCCGCCGGCGCGGAACTGGATGCGGCCGGTGAGGGCGTCGTCGGCGTGCGGGGGAGCGGGAGTTTTTTTGGAGGGGCGGGCCGGGGCGGCGTCCGGCTGGGACGATGCGGGGGTGCCGAGAAAGGCCTTTTTCGAGAGTGGCTTGAAGGTGGGGCGGGCGTCTTCGCGGGAGGCGCGGGCCGGCTCGGCGCTTCGGGGGGATTTTTTCTCGCGGGGTGGAGTCTGCGGAAGGGCGTAGCGGTCGCCTTGGACGAGCTTGATCTCGCCGTGGGAGGCGAGGAGGCGGAGTTCGTGGAGGAAGCGGGCACGAAGGCTTTTCGGCAGTTTCAGGGCGCGGAAGAGCGCGGCGTCGTTGACGGGGCGGTAGCCCGGGGCGCGAAGGATTTCGAGGAGTTGAGTGCGGAGATTCATGGGATTTTGGGGGAGAGCACCCGGGTGCGAACTTGGACCGCGATCCGGGCAGGCGGGTGAGCCGGGCGGGACAGGGTCTGAATCGGTGGTCGGGTGTGAGGATTGGAGTTTAGCCGATTTCGAGATCGGCTTCGGTGCTGAGATAAATTTCTAGGCGTTTGGTGAGGCGCGCAAGGTCGGGCGCCGAGGGTGCCTCGGGTGAGTCGGCGGGCAGGGCGAGGGTGGAGGCGACCAGGGAGCGATCGCCCGGGGGCAGGGTGGGGAGCCAGTGTTGTTTGAGGGGCAGACCCTCGTCGCGGGCGAGGCAGTAGAGGCTTTTGAAAAACACGAGGTCGGCGCGCGCGGCGTCGCGGGCGAAAGCGGCGAAGGCGCGGGAGAGGAGGGTGTCGATCGCGGCGCGACTGTCCTCGGGCACGGGATTGCGGGTGACGACGCGGGCGAGGCGGGAGGCGGCGGCGAGGGTGGCGTAATCCCGGCCGATGGCCGAGTGGCGGTGGAGGACGCGGTGTTCGCGGACAAACCAAGGGCCGGAGTCGGCCCCGCCGCGGGCGTGGTTGAGCTCGAGGGCGAGGCGGTCGAAGAGGTCGGGCGCGGGTGCGGCGGTGGCGGCTTTGCGGCTGGGGCGAAGGAGGGCGGTGAGCAGGCCGTCGGCGGGCGAGAAACAGGTCAGCATCACGTGGTCGCCGGTGTGCGGGGCGAGGCCGAGGAGGTGGGCTTCGGTCTGGTGGAGCGCGGTGGGCATCCGGGGCGGTTCAGCGCGACGGGCGCAGGGTGAAGGCGGGGAGGAGGGAGGCGGAGCGGAGGAGCTTGAGCGCGCGTTCCTCGGCGGCGCGCATGCGCCGTTTCTTGCGGGGTTCGAGGTCGTCGTAGCCGGCGAGGTGGAGCCAGCCGTGGATGACGTAGCGGGCGAGCTCCTCGGCGAAGGCTTTGTCGTGTTTTTTCGAATACGCCAGGGCGGTGTCGACGGAGACGCAGATGTCGCCGGCGTGCCCGAGGGTTTCCTCGCCCTCGAAGGTTATCACGTCGGTCGTGGTCGGATCGTCGAGGTAGTCGGCGTGGAGCCGGGCGAGGGCGGAGTCGGTGAGGAAGGAGACGGTGAGCTCGCCGGCGGGCGCGGCGGAGAGGGCGGCGGAGCCGCCGATTACGGGTCTAAAATGTGAAATCTGAGATTCGGCGCGGCGACGCGCCGCCGCGCTCAGGGTGGCGAGGTCGGCGGGGGTGAAGCGGAAATGGGTGTCGAGGTGGGCGAGCGCGCGGGTGAGGGCGCGCCGGTCGAGCCGCAGGCGCGGGTGGCGGTTGATAAGGGCGATCTCGCGCATGGCTCGGAGGGGAAGAGGCGCGGGGCTCAGGTCTTGGCGGCGGGGTAGGCGAC
>JBILUB010000109.1:0-7663 GCA_044371245.1 Opitutaceae bacterium | reverse complement strand
CACCGCCAAACTCCTGCTCGCGCTCACCGCTGATCCTTCTTCCGTCCGGACCCAAACGCTCCAAACCCCGCGCCGACAAACGCTGCTCCCGGGGGAGTCGTGTGATGCCGACCCTCGAGCCGCCCCCGCGCTCCGGCCGCGATCCCCGCTCGCGTTGCGATTTTGCCCAACGCCTCCGGGCTTGTGCCGCGTCGGGCCCGGGCCGTAACGTGGCCGGTTTCTCGCCATGTCACGCATCGTCGCCATCGTCGGTCGCCCCAATGTGGGCAAGAGCCGCCTCTTTAATCGGCTCACCCGGTCGCGCATTTCGATCGTGCATGACCAGCCCGGCGTCACCCGCGACGTCGTCTCGGCCCAGGTCGCCGACGGCGCCTACACGCTGCTCGACACCGGCGGTCTGGGCCTGAAAGGCGGCGACTCCCCCGCCGAGCTTACCCGCGCCTCCGAAAAACAGGTCGATTTCGCGATCGAGGCGGCCGACTTGATCCTTTTCGTCGTGGACGGCCTCGAGGGCCTCACCGCCCTCGACACCCAGATCGCCGGCCGGCTCCGCCGGGCAAAGAAGGACGTGCTCCTGGTCGTGAACAAGGCCGACTTCAGCGACGACAAACTGGAACTTGGCGACGCCTACCGCCTCGGCCTGGGCGAGCCCGTCCGGGCCTCCGCCGAGCATGGGCGCGGCGAGTCCGAGCTCCGCGACGCGATCGCCGAGCGCCTCGGCCCGGCGCCCGCGGACACCGACGCCCCCGCGCCGGACGTCCCCGCCCCCGCGCCCGCCCGCTTCGACGAAGAGTTCGACCTCGATGGCAACCCCCTCCCGCCCGCCACCATGCCCGGACGCCGCGACCCCGGCCTCCCCCTCTGCGTCTGTTTCATCGGACGGCCAAACGTCGGCAAATCCTCCCTCTCCAACCGCCTGCTCGGCAGCGACCGCCTGATCGTCTCCGCGATCGCCGGCACCACCCGGGACGCCGTCGAGATCCCCTTCACCTTTCGCGGCCGCAACGGCCGGGAGTACCCCTTCCGCCTGATCGACACCGCCGGCATCAAGGCGCAAACCAAGCTCGCCTCCCCGGTCGAGTATTTTTCCCGGCTGCGCTCGCTCGACGCCATCAGCAAGTGCGACGTCGTTTTCCTCGTGCTCGACGCCGTCGACGGCGTGACCGCGCAGGACAAGGCCATCGCCGGCGAAGCCATCAAGGAGCGCAAACCGATCATCGTCCTCGTCAACAAATGGGACGTCGTGAAAGACGCCTTCCGCCGCGGCACCGACCCCGATTGCGCCCCCGAGGAGGCGATCCATGATTTCAAAAACGAGCGCGAGTACCGCGCGAAGTACGAGCGCAGCATCCGCGACCGCCTCTTCTTCACCCCCGGCGCCCCCATCCTCTTCGTCTCGGCCATGAGCGGCTACGAAGTCGACCGCATGCTCAACGCCGCGGTGCAGCTCAACCGCGCCCTCGAGAAAAAAATCCCCACCGCCAAGCTCAACGCCCTCATCGGCGACCTCGCCGAGCGCGTCCCCGCTCCCGCGGTCGGCGGCAAACGTTTCCGCGTCTACTACGCCCTCCAGACCGGAGTGCGCCCCTTCCGCATCAAACTGTTTTGCAACCGCGAGGACCGCCTCTCCGAGCAGTATCGCCGCTATCTCGAGGCCGGCATGGTCAAGGAGTTCGGCCTCGACGGCTGCCCGATCTACTTCGACCTCGTCGGCAAACCCAAGCACACCCCCGGCACTCCCTACTCCGGCAAGGCGGCGATGGCCGAGAAGCGCCGAGCGAAAAACGACGAGACCGCCACCCCGAAATGGAAGATCCGCGAGCAACGCGAAGCCCAGGGCCTCGGTGAAGCTTTTCCCTATGAAACTCTCGAAGATTAAGTTCCGGGACGCGGACGCGCTCCGCCTCGAAAGCTCCGCCCTCTCCCTCGAGGTTACCACCGGCGTCGGCCCCCGCATCACCTCCTTCGCCTCCAAAAAGGGCAAGGCCGGCAACCTCTTCCTCGAGTTCCCCGCCGACGAGAAGGTCTACGGCGACGGCTTTGTCCTGCGCGGCGGCCACCGCCTCTGGCACGCCCCCGAGACCTTCCCCCGCACCTACCAGCCGGACAACGATCCGCTGGCGATCAAGCCGCTCAAAAACGGCATCGCCCTCGCCCAGCCCACCGAGCCCGCCACCGGCATCCAAAAGGCCCTCAAGATCGAGTTCCTTGGTGAGCGCAGCGTCCGCCTCACCCACGCGCTCACCAACCACGGCGCCTGGCCGATCGAGACCGCCCCCTGGGCCCTCACGATGTTTCGCGCCGGCGGCTACGCCGTCGTGCCTTTCCTCCCCAAGGGCGACCACTCCAAGGGCGACTTCCTTCCCAGCTACTCGCTCGTACCCTGGCCCTACGCCGACCTTTCCGAGGATTGCTGGGATCTGCATCGCGACTACCTCGGCATCGATGTCGACGCGGCCCCCGGGGCTCAGAAACTCGGCCTCACCGACTACCCCGGCTGGTCCGCCTACCACCTCGCGGGCGTCACCTTCGTGAAACACGCCCGGGTCGTGGCCGGCGCCGTGTATCCGGATCGTGGATGCGCGTTTGAGACCTTCACCAACGGCGAGATGGTCGAGCTCGAGACCCTCGCGCCCCTCACCACCCTCGCCCCCGGAGCATCCGTGCAGCATGTCGAGCACTGGACCCTGTTCGAGGGTTTGAAGGAGCCCTCCACCGACGGCGCCTTCGGCGCACTGCGCGACGAGGTCTCGAAGTGGCTGAAAACCCTCTGAACCGCCGATCACCCCCGGCGACCCTTGGGGAACGTCCGGGGTAGATGACCAATGCCGTCCCGCCCGCGCACCGTCTTTCTCGGTTCCGACGCCATCGCTCTGCCGCTGCTCGACTGGCTCGTCGGCCCCGAAGGCGGGGCGCTCGTGGAGCTGAGCGCGATCTACACCCAGCCCGACCGGCCCGTCGGCCGGGGGCAGAAAATCCAGGCCAACGCCATCAAGCAGTGGGCCCTCCGGCGTGGGCTCCCCGTCCACCAGCCGGATAGGCTCACGCCCGAGGTCCGCTCCGCCTACGCAGAGGCGACCCCCGACCTCGCGCTCGTGATGGCCTACGGGCACATCCTGCGCGACGACTTCATCGCCGTGCCCCCGCTCGGCACGTTGAATCTGCACGCCTCGCTCCTGCCCGGTCTCCGCGGGGCCTCTCCCATCCAGACCGCCGTCGCCTGCGGCCTGCGTGAGACCGGCGTGAGCCTCATGCGCATCGTCCGGCAGCTCGATGCCGGACCGGTCGCCGACCGGGAAATCGTGCCGGTGGGACCGCTCGACACCGCCCTCGAGATCGAGCTCAAGCTCGCCGCCGCCTGCGTGCCCCTGCTCGCCCGCGCCCTGCCGCGCCTGCGCGTGGGTGAGCTCCCTTTTGCCGAGCAGGACCACTCCGGTGCGTCCTTTTGCCGTAAGTTGACCAAGGACGACGCCGCGCTCGATTTTTTCGCCAGCGCCACCGTCCTCGCCGCGCGGATCAACGGGCTCAATCCCTGGCCCGCCGCCCAGGTGGAGTGGCAGGGCCAGCCCCTGAAGTTCGGCCTCGCCGACGCCGTTGCGGGCTCGGCGACCCCGGGCGAGGTCGTCGGGGCCGACGCCGAGGGTCTGCTGCTCGGCACCGCCGAGGGTCTCCTCCGCGTGCGCCGTCTGCAAAAGCCCGGAGGCAAGATGATGCCCGCCGCCGATTTCCTCCGCGGGGTCTCCATCGCCCCCGGCACCGTCTTCGCCTCGCGTCCGATGCAGCCGCTCGTGGACACGAGGCCGTTTCCGGTTCTCAAAAAAAGCGTCTGAGTGGCAGTGGCGTCTCGCGAAGGCGGCCAAGGGGGCAAAGGCTGCTCCGCGGTCGCTCCCGTCGCCGTCCTTCCCCCCCTGCGCGAGAACTCCTCTCCGATGCCCACGCCGCTCGCCACCATCGTCCACCTCGACGCCGACGCGTTCTTCGTGTCGTGCGAGCTGGCATTAAAGCCCGAACTGCGCGGCACCAAATGCGCCGTCGGCGGGCGTGAGCGCGGCATCATCTCGTCCGCCAGCTATGAGGCCCGCGCCTGCGGCGTCTACACGCCCATGCCGACCAGCCGCGCGTTAAAAGTCTGCCCCGAGCTCATTCTCCTGCCCCACACCAGCGGACTCTACGGTCGGGTCTCGCGTCGCATGTTCGACCTTTGCGAGACGCTTACGCCCCTGGTCGAGCGCAACTCGATCGACGAGGGCTACCTTGATCTTACACCCTGCGGCCTGCGGGACGCGGCCGCGATCGATACCCTGGTCCGCGACCTTCAGCGTCGGCTCTGGGACGAGCTGCAGATCCCCGTGTCCTTCGGGATCGCGACCAACAAACTCGTCAGTCAGATCGCGAGCAAGCTGCGCAAACCGCGCGGTTTCGTCACCGTGGCGCCCGGTGACGAAGCCTCCTTTCTCGCTCCTCTGGGAGTGGGTAAACTACCCGGCGTCGGCCCCAAAACCGAGGAGATGCTCAAGACCCATGGCCTGCTCCGCATCGGGCATATCCTTGAGTTTCCCGAGCCCCGCCTGGCGTCCATCTTTGGTGCTCACTGGCGCGAGATCCGCGCGTCCGCCCTCGGTCTCGATCCGCGGCCGGTCGAGGTCGACCGCGAGGACGCGAAAAGCTACTCGCAACAGGAGACCTTCGGCGAGGACATCGCCGACGGCGCCGAGATCGAGCGCATCATCAAGCGGATGATCGACGAGTTGATGCCGCAGATCCGAGGCGACGCCAAACGGGCCCGCACGCTCACCATCAAAGTCCGCTACGGCGACTTCAGCCAGGAAAGCGCCGGCCGCAGCCTGCCCGAGGCCTCCGATTTGGAGGCTCCCTTTTATCCGCTCGTCTTGCCCCTGTTGGAGAAGGCCTGGAGCCAGCGTCGCCGCGCGCTCCGACTGGTGGCGGTGAGGTTCTCCGCCATCGAAGAGGCCGCCAGCGCCCAACTCGACTTGTTCGAATCCGCAGTCGACGATAAGCGCCGGAAACTCGCCACCGTGCTGGACCGCCTCAATGCGGCCGGTCGCCAAATGCGCGTAAAGCACGGCCACCAGATCCGAAAAGATGCCGAGTGATCCATCGTCCGACGCCCCGCGCGGCGCGGCGGGTGGATTTATCAACCGGGCGCCAACTCGGCCGGACGGGGAAACGCTTGTCTTCGCCCGGTTCGCCTCTTTCGCGTTGAAGCGTTCCTTTCCTATTTCGCGACGACCCCCATGCCGATCTACGAGTTCTACTGCGCCCGCAACCACACGGTCTATCAGTTCTACGCGAAGACCTTCGCCCAGGGTAGACGTACCCCGAGATGTCCCGACGATCCGCGTTGGCCCCTGAAGCGGATCGTTTCCCAGTTCGCCTTCACCGGACGCGCCGCCGAGCCCTCGACCGAGCTCGCGGAGCCCGGCGCCGATGGCGCCTCCGCTGAGGATGCCCGCATGGAGGCGGCGATGTCCGCCATGGAGCGGGAGTTTGAATCGGTCGACGAAAACGACCCGAAGGCGATGGCGCGAATCATGCGCCGCATGTCCGAGCTCACCGGCGAGAAAATCGACGGTGAGATGGAGGAGGTCGTGCGAAAACTCGAGGAGGGGGCCGACCCGGACGAGATCGAGGGGCGGCTTGGTGGAGGGGAGGGCGAAGAGGGGGCCGATGAGAACGGTTCCCCGTCCACCCCGGACCCTGCTGCGTTCAAAGAAGCTCGCATGCGCTGGAAACTGCGCCGCGCTGCCACCGCGCCCCGGCGCGACCCAAAGCTTTACGACTACGACTGAGCCCGCGCAGTCTGCCGGCATGTCCGCGCCCGAACTTCTCGCCCGCATCGCAGCCGCCAAACGCAGCGTCCTCGCCCGCGCCGATTTTTTGCATCAAGAGTTCGGGCGCGCCCAGAGCGCCTGGAAAAGTGACGGCACCCGCGTCACCGCGGCCGACATCGCGATATCCAAGGCCATTTTCGAAGACCTCGGCCGCGAGTTCCCCGCGGACGAGTTTTTCAGCGAGGAGCTGGGCGACGACACCGCGCCCGCGCCGCTCGTCTCCCGCTTCGCCTGGATTCTCGACCCGATCGACGGCACCAACAACTACGCTTCCGGCATCCCGCACTGCGCGATCTCGCTCGCTCTTCTCGAGCACGGGGTGCCCGTTTACGGCGTGATCTACGATCTGGCCCGCCGCGCCCTGCTTCACGGCGGGCCCGGCATCGGCGCCTGGGACGGCGAGAAAATCGCGCGGGTCAAGACTCACGAGAAACCGGGGCAGCGCATCCTCGGCTTTCACAGCCCCATGGACAAAGGCTACGCCCCCCACGCCAGCCTGCTGGTCGAGCGCTTCAAGATTCGTGGTCTCGGCAGCAGCACCCTCCACCTCGCCTACGTCGGCGCCGGGCTCTTCGACGCCACGGTGGACCATAATGTGAAGGTGTGGGATATCGCCGCCGCCGTACCTTTCTGCCAAGGCGCCGGCGGTGAGGTGCGTTACCTCAAGTCCCCCCTTTTCCCACTGCGGATTTTTGACCTGAAGATGGCCCGGGTGCCCTTTTTTGCCGGGGCTCCGTCGGTTTGTGACGAGCTCCAGCAACTGATCGGCGGCTGATCTGGGCCTCCGGGGGTGTGTCGGAAAGGGAAGCTTCCGTCGTCTGCGTGCAGGATAAGTTTATCTCCGCGGCAGCGCCTAGGCCGTCCAAGCCTGGTAACCCCCTCGCAGGCTCCGCACCTGGGTAAAGCCATGGAGCTCCCGTAGAACGCGCGCGGCCCGAGCGCTTCTCGCCCCGCCCGCGCAGTACACGATGAGTTCCCGGTTCCGATCCAGCTCGCCCAAGCGCGCGGGTGTCAGTTCCCCAAGCGGGATGTGGTCCGAGGGCTCGATCGCGCCCAGCTGACGTTCCCAGACCTCCCGCACGTCCAGCAGCTGTGGGGTTTGGTCCGCGGTCAGCGCCCCTCGCAACTCATCGGGACCGACCTCTTCGATTTCACCGGGGCAAGTTTGGCCCGTGCTCTCCGGTGGCAACTCGGTGACGGGCGACCGATCCGGGGCCCGGGTGATCCGCAGGCTTTGCGTGGACATGGTGGCCGCGTCGATCAGCCAGAGACGGCCGGCGAGCGCTTCACCGACGCCGCAGATCACCTTGATCGCCTCGCTCGCTTGCAGTGCGCCCACGATCCCGGGCAACACGCCGAGCACCCCCGCCTCGGAGCAGCCGGGCGCCACTCCCGGTGGCGGCGCCTCGGGAAACAGATCGCGGTAGTCGGGGCCGCCCTCGTGGTTAAAGACCGCCACCCTCCCTTCAAACCCCTCGATCGCTCCGTGAACGAACGCCCGGCCGGCGAGGACGCACGCATCGTTCACGAGGTAGCGCGTGGCGAAATTGTCCGAGCAATCGAGCACGAGATCCACCTCCCGGATTCGCTCCAGGGCGTTGCTCCGGTCCAGGCGCACGGCATGCGCCTCGATGGCCACGTGGGGGTTCAGCGCCCGCAGACGCTCGGCGGCCACCGCGGCCTTCGGCCGGCCGGCATCGGCGGTCTGAAAGAGGATTTGTCGTTGCAGATTGGATACATCGACCGTGTCCGGGTCCAGGATCACGAGGCGCCCCAGGCCGGCCGCCGCCAGATAGAGCAACGCCGGGCAT
>JBILUB010000108.1:0-7667 GCA_044371245.1 Opitutaceae bacterium | reverse complement strand
CGGGTCGTCTGGTCCCGGCGCTGGCCGCGGCCGGTCTGCGCCCCGAGCAGATCACGGCCGTGGTGATCACCCACGCGCACCGCGATCATTTCGGTGGACTGCTCGATGCGGAGAGGCGACCGGTGTGTCCCCAGGCGCAGATTTTCATCGGGCGGCGCGAACATGAGTTCTGGATGACAAGCGCGCCCGACCTCTCGGGCATGGCGGTGCCGCCGGAGGCGGCCGGGGACTTCGTGCTCGGGGCGCAGACCGCGCTCGGTGCCTTGAAGGATCGACTGCAGTTGGTCTCGGGCGGAGACCGCATCCTCGAAGGGCTGGAGCTGCTCGACACCCCGGGCCACACGCCGGGGCATCTGGCGGTGATGATCGGGTCCGGGGACGAGCAGTTGCTCCACTTTGCCGATGTGGCGCACCACCATGCGTTGAGCTTTGCCCGGCCGGGCTGGCGATTCGCCTTTGACACCGATCCGGCGCAGGCGGCCGAGACGAGGAGGCGCGTTTTTGACCGGGCCGCGGCCGACGGTGTGCGGGTTTTCGGCACGCATCTGCCTTTTCCCGGTCTGGGCCGGGTGAGGCGGGCCGGCGAGGCTTTCGAGTTTGCGATCGAGCCGTTCTCGCCGATCTGAAGCCGAACTCGTGCCGTAGACCGGGCCGCATCGAGGTCATCTCACCCTGCTGCTCCGGCGCTCTGCGGCGCGAGTCCGGCTAAGCGGGGCTTCAGGCTTCGAGGCCGAAGACGGCCCGGGCGTAGGCCTCGGGATCGAAGGGTTGGAGGTCCTCTTTTTGCTCGCCGAGGCCGACGTAGTGGATGGGCAGCTTTAGCGCGCGCCAGATGCCGACGACCGCGCCGCCGCGGCTGGTGCCGTCGAGCTTGGTGAGGACGAGGCCGGTGAGGCCGAAACTCTGGTGAAAGACCCGGGCTTGCTCGATGGAGTTGCTGCCGAGTGAGCCGTCGACCACGAGCCAGGAAAAGTGCGGGGCGCCGGGGTCGAGTTTTTGGAGCACGCGGCGGATTTTGGCCAGCTCCTCCATCAGGTTGCTCTTGGTGTGGAGGCGTCCGGCGGTGTCGATGATCACGACGTCTTTGCCGCGGCTCAGTCCGGCTTGGAGGGCGTCGTAGGCGACGGCGGCGGCGTCGGCGCCGGTGTGGCTGGCGACGACGTCGAGCTGGAGCCGCTCCGCCCAAGTCTTGAGTTGCTCGACGGCGGCGGCGCGAAAGGTGTCGCAGGCGGCGACGAGCACGGATTTGCCCTGCTGTTGGAGGGCCCAGGCGAGTTTGGCGGTCGTGGTGGTTTTGCCCGAGCCGTTGACCCCGATCATCACGATGACGGCGGGCCGGCCGTCGGCGCGTTTGCCCAGCGCAGGGGTGCCGGCGCTGCCGCCCAGCACGCGGGTGAGGACGGCGGCGCCGAGCTCGGCGGCTTGTTTGCCTTCGAGCTGGGGGTCGCGGCGGTAGGCCTCCTTGATCTCGGCCAGGATCTCTCCGGTGGTCTCGACGCCGAAGTCGGCGGTGATGAGGGCCTCTTCCAGCTCTTCGAGGGAGGAGGCATCGATCTTACGTCCGCCGAAGAGCGAGCGCGTCTTGCCGGCGATGGCGGCGACGGTCTTGGCGAGTCCGTCTTTGAACTTTTTGAAGAGGCCGAACATGGGAGGCGGAGAGCCGGAAGGGACGGAGGGCGGTGAGTCGGGCCGGGCTGGGGGAGCGCGCGGGATTCTTTGACGATACGATCGCGGGCTGCCCGGACCCCGGGCCTCAGGTGACCTTGCGCGCGTCGCGGCCGAGCTGGTCCTTGAGTTTGTCGAGGATGCCGTTGATGAAGCGCTTCGCGTCGGCGTTGGAGAACTGTTTGGAGAGGTCGATCGCTTCGTTGATCGAGACCACGGGGGGGATGTCCTTGCGGTGGACCATCTCGAAAATCGCGAGTCGGAGGATGGCGAGATCGATGCGGGCGATGCGTTCGAAATCCCAGTTCTGTGCGAGCCCGCGGATGCGTCCGTCGATCTCGTCGCAGTTTTCGATCACGCCATGGATCAGCTCTTCGCCGAAGGCGTAGTGTTCGCGGGGTTTGCCGTCCGCGATCTGCAGGTTTTCGAAAAAGATGAGGAGGTCGTCGGCCAGGCGGGCGGGACGGTTCAGGCTCCAGGAGTAGAGGTACTGGAGGGCGGCGACGCGGCCGTCACGGCGCTGGGCGAAGAGGGCTTTGTTGCTCATCTCAGGAAAGCGTGCGGTGGAGGTCGGCCATCGCGAGGGCGGCGGCGGCGAATTCGGCGCCGCGGTCGTACGGGCCGCTGGTGCGTTTCTCGGCTTGTTCGCGGGTGTCGACCACGATGACGCCGTTGATCACGGGCACGCCGGTGTCGAGGGAGACGCGGAGGAGGGCGTGGGCAACGGCTTCACCGACCATCTCGTGGTGTTTGGTGTCGCCGGCGATGAGCACGCCGAGCGCGATCACGGCGTGGAAACGGCCGGTCGCGGCGAGACGCTGGGCGGCCCAGGGCACTTCGTGGGAGCCGGGCACGCGCACCGTTTCGATGGACGAGGGGCTCAGGCCTGCTTGGGTGAGCGTGGCGGTGGCGCGGACCACGAGGGCGTCAACCAGCGCGGGATTAAAGCGCGCGGCGACGAGTGCGACGCGCAGAGCGGCCGGATCGGCGATGGTCGGGTGCTGTGGCGCGTCGAGACTCATGGGAAAAAAGGAACGGCAAGGGATGCGTGCCGCTTCGGCGCGAAGCAAACGGGAAAAACGGCTACGCGCGCGGTCGCCGCGCGCGTAATCGCCGCTCGCGTGACGGGGGACGAGGGCTTTTTGCTCCGGTTGTGGCCGCCCCCTCACCCCTCGTCCCCCGCCCGGATCCCCACGAACTGGCGCGTGATCGCGCGCACCAGGGGGCCCGGCTGGTGCTGCGTGGGGTGGTGTTGAACGTGTTGCTCGCGGGCGCGAAGTTCGCCGGCGGGGTGCTGGGCAACACTTACGCATTGATCGCGGACGGAGTGGAGTCGCTGCTCGACGTGTGTTCGTCGGTGTTGGTGTGGGCGGGCTTTCGCTACGCGGCCAAGCCGCCCGATGCCGAGCACCCTTATGGTCATGGGAAGGCCGAGCCGCTGGCCGCGCTCGCGGTGGCCCTGGTGATTTTCGTCGCGGCCGGGTGGATCGCGATCCACGCGGTGCGCGAGATCCTCACGCCCCACCATGCGCCCCACTGGGCGACTCTGCCCCTGCTCGCGGTGGTGATCGGCGTGAAGTGGTGGTTCTCCCGCCGCCTGGCCCGGGCCGGGGCCGAGACCGGTGGCACCGCGCTGGGCGCCGAGGCCTGGCATCACGCGGCCGACGCGCTCACCTCTGGCGCCGCTTTTATCGGGATCACGGTCGCGGTGCTGGGGGGGCCGAAGTATGCGGTGGCGGACGACTGGGCCGCGCTCGTGGCCTGCTTGGTGATCGCGTTTAACGGGCTCCTGGTTTTTCGCCGGGCGTTTGGCGAGATCATGGATGTGGCCGCTTCGCCGGAGGTGCATGAGCGGGTGCGCGACGTCGCGCGCGCGGTGGGCGGGGTGCGGGCGGTCGACAAGTGCCGGGTGCGGCGCTCGGGGCTCTCGTTATTGGTGGAGATCCAGATCGTGGTCGATCCGACGATCACGGTTTTCGCCGGCCATGAGCTCGCCCATGAGGTGCAGGACGCGTTGATCGCGGCGGGGCTCGCGATCACGCACGTGGCGGTGCATGTGGAGCCGGCGCGGATGCGGACTTGAGATCGGCGGGTGCTCGGGGGAAGCGGGCGCGGCCGGGCGGACCTTTCCCGTTTACCCCGCGCCGTCCCGTGTTTTGGAATGGGGGTATGCCCGGCCCCGCCCGCGATCTCTCCCAACCGCTCACGACCAACAAACATCTGCTCCGCTGGGTGGAGAAGATGGCCGCCCTCACCGAGCCGGCCGCGATCCACTGGGTGGATGGCACGCCTGAGGAGAATGAGGCATTGTGCGCCCAGCTGGTCGCAGCGGGCACCTTTACCCGGCTGAATCCCGAGCTCTGGCCGGGCTGTTTCCTCGCGCGCTCCGATCCTTCCGACGTGGCGAGGGTGGAGGATCGGACCTTCATCTGTTCGCTTTCGCGCGACGCCGCCGGGCCGACCAACAACTGGGTCGAGCCTTTCGAGATGCGGCGCAAGTTGAAGAACCTCTTCGCGGGCTGCATGCGTGGGCGCACGCTTTTCGTGCTCCCTTTCTCGATGGGGCCGGTGGGCTCTCCGCTCTCTCAGATCGGGGTGCAGCTGACGGACTCGCCCTACGTGGTGGTCAACATGCGGATCATGGCGCGGATCGGCGCGCCGGTTTTTGCCGAGATCGACAAGGCCGAGAAGCGGGTGGTGCCGTGCATGCACTCGGTGGGCGCGCCGCTCGGCCCCGTCGCGAAGGATGTGCCCTGGCCCTGCAACCCGGAGAAGTACATCGTCCATTTCCCGGAGACGCGCGAGATCTGGAGCTATGGTTCGGGCTACGGCGGCAACGCCTTGCTCGGGAAAAAGTGTTTCGCGCTGCGCATCGCCTCGGCGATGGCGCGCGACGAGGGCTGGATGGCGGAGCACATGTTGATCCTCGGCCTGGAGAATCCGGAAGGGGAAAAAACCTACGTCGCGGCGGCGTTTCCCTCCGCCTGCGGCAAGACCAATTTCGCGATGCTCGTGCCGCCGCCCGCGCTGGCCGCGCAGGGCTGGAAGGTCACGACGGTGGGGGATGACATCGCCTGGCTGCGACCCGACGCCGGCGGCCGGCTGCGGGCGATCAATCCGGAGGCGGGCTTTTTCGGCGTCGCGCCCGGCACCTCGCTGAAGACCAACCCCAACGCGATGGCCGCGCTGGCGAAGAACGCGATCTTCACCAACTGCGCGCTCACGCCCGAGGGCGGCGTCTGGTGGGAGGGCATGACCGACACGCCGCCGGCGATGTGCACGGATTGGCAGGGCAAGATCTGGACGCCCGAGATCGCCAAGGTCACCGGGGCCAAGGCCGCCCACGCCAATGCGCGTTTCACCGCGCCGGCCTCGCAATGTCCGACGATCGATCCGGACTGGGAAAATCCGGCCGGGGTGCCGGTGGCCGCGATCGTCTTTGGCGGACGCCGGGCCAGCACGACGCCCCTGGTTTATCAGACCTTCAACTGGTCCGGCGGGGTCTACGCCGGGGCGACGATGGGTTCGGAGATGACGGCCGCCGCCGCCGGCACGCTCGGGCAGGTGCGCCGCGATCCGATGGCGATGCTGCCCTTTTGCGGCTACAACATGGGCGACTATTTTCGCCACTGGATCAAGATGCAGCGCGACCTGACCGAATCGCCCCGGATCTTTCAGGTAAACTGGTTTCGCAAGGATGCGGAGGGGCGTTTTCTCTGGCCGGGTTTTGGCGAAAATCTGCGGGTGCTGCGCTGGATCGTCGGGCGCTGCCAGGGGCGCTGCCGGGCCCGGGAGACGCCTCTGGGCTGGATGCCGCGCTACGAGGACATCGACTGGTCGGGGCTGGAATTTCCGCGGGAGCGTTTCGAGCAGCTCACCGCGCTCGATCGCCGGGCCTGGCGCGCGGAGTTGATCCAGCATGAGGAGCTCTTTCTCGACCTGCACGCGCACCTGCCGAAGGAGCTGATTTTTGAGCGGGAGCTGCTGATTTGCCGGCTTTGACGGGCGCGCTCGGCGCCGGCCGGTGATTCCGGGCTGGCGGAGGGCGGGGCCTTGCGGGAGCCTGCACCGCGCGATGGATTTTCGCCGGATAATCGAAACCTGCAGGTCGGCGGTGAGGGCGGGTCACGGCCCGAGGAGGAGTGTGGCGGCGGTCGCTTTGCTCGTGGCCGCGGGGCTCGTGGCCTGGGCCTGGCGGATGTGGCCGGAGTGGCGGGAGGATCCCGATCTCTCGCATGGTTTTTTAGCGCTGCCCCTGCTGGGGATGTTGTTGCAGCGGGCGCGGGCGAGCGCTGCGGACGAGTGTCGGTGCTCGGGTGGGCGGGCGGAGCTGTGGCGGGTGACGCTGGTCGGGCTGCTCGTCGCGGCGCTGCCGGGAGTGGCCCTGCTCGCCGTCGTCTACGCGGTGGCGCTGGGCTGGTCGGCCACGCCCACGCTTTTTCTGCTCGGTGTGCTGGCCGCGGCGGGCGCGGCGCTCTTCCTCGCGCTGGCGGCCGGTCGGGAGCCGGGATGGATAAGGCCCTGCTGGCCGGCCGCGGTGATCCCGCTGGTGCTGCTCTTGAGCTCGCCGCTGCCGCCGGGCAGCTACGAACGGCTGACGCTGGGCTTGCAGGAGATGATCACGGGGGGAGTGTTGGAGGCGCTCCGGTTGATCGGTGTGCCGGCGCTGCGGGCGGGCAACGTGATCCAGCTGGGCTCCACTTCGGTGGGAGTGGAGGAGGCGTGCAGCGGAGTGCGCAGTCTCGTGTCCTGCGTGCTGGCCGGGTTGGTTTTGTCGGCTTTGATGCTTCGTTCACCGCGGCGGCTGGTCTGCTTGGTGTTGGTGGCGGCGCCGCTCGCGCTTGCGAGCAACTTCGCCCGCTCGCTGGCTCTCACCCTGCTGGCGCACTCGGGGGTGGAGATAGCGGGTGCCTGGCATGATGGGTTGGGCTTTGCGGTGCTCGGGGTCACCACGGGGCTCCTGCTGTGGCTGGCGGTGACGCTGGAGGCGGGGGAGGCGTCTGCGTCGCGGATCGAGTCCGGCGCGCATGGGCTGGGCGGGAGAGAGTGGGCCGATCGCGGTCCCTCGCGGTCCCTCGGGCTCGAGGTCGGGGTGGCCCGGGCCGGCCTGGTGTCGGCGCTGGTCGCGCTGGGGATGCTGGGCTTTGCCGCCGGGCGCGGGGCGCAGGGGGACGCGGTGGGAGCCTCCGTGCCGGCGCTGGGGGGGCTGTTGCCAAGCGAGCCCGAGGCGGCGGGTTGGGAGGTGCTTACCCGTGGTGATCTGGATCGATTCGCAGGTGTGCTGCGCACCTCGCATCTGTTGGAGCGGGTGTATCGTCGGGAGGATGGGGCCGGGCGTCTGGTGCAGATCTCGGTCTACGTGGCGTGGTGGGGGGCGGGGCAGGCGTCGGTGAGCACGGTGGCGGCCCATACGCCGGAGGCTTGCTGGCCGGGCGCGGGCTGGACTCCGGTGGCGAGCGGGAGCGCGCGGCGCAGTTTGCCCTTGGCGGATGGTCGGGAGGTGGCGGACGCGGAGCAGCGGGCGTTTATCCGAGCGGAGTACCCGCAGCAGGTGTGGTTCTGGCACTTGGTCGGGGGCGAGCCGTTTCGCGCGTTCGAGCCGCGCTCATGGCGAGATCAGCTCGAGGTGTTTTTTGCCGAGGGAACCCGGGGCGAGCGGGAGCAGGTTTTTGTGCGGATATCGAGTAATCGCGACTGGGAGGTGTTGGCGGAAGAGCCTTTGGTGGCGGAGTTACTCGGCGGGCTGGCTGAGCTGGGGGTGCCGCTGGGTGAGGCGCGAGGCGGGCGCGGGTCGGGTCCGTGAGTGGGACGAGGCGGGGCTCTCCGCAAACGGCCGAAAGGTGGCCGCTGCGGTGGAGTCGGCAGCGCGGTGGGCGGCGGGTGGGCGGAGAGGTAAGGCGGAGTCGGGGCCACGCTTCGGGGACTACATTTCGCTTGTGAGCAGGGTTCTTTTCGACGAAGTCCCTCTAGGTTGAGTCGCGCCGGTAGTTCATCGGTAGAAT
>JBILUB010000130.1:0-6798 GCA_044371245.1 Opitutaceae bacterium | reverse complement strand
AGGCGTCGTGGTGGGGCCTGGCAAAGGTCCAGAGCTCGAGGCCGCGTTGTTCTTTTTCCGGGCGGGTGAGCACGACAAACGAGGAGCCGATGGCCAGCAGGCCGAGCACCCAGACGGCGGGGGAGCTCAGCGCGAGACAGGATCGCAGGCGGGTGGGGAGAGGCATGGGCGGCCGGAGGGGTGGGGCGGACATCACCACAAGCCGAAGCAGGGCAGACTGTAACGCCCAAACTCGCGCCGCCCGGGTCGGGACCGGGCCGTGGCGTCGCCGCTTAGCCTTGGCCTTCGTCGGCTTCGTCCGCCTGCTCTCGGTTCATGAAGATCCTCTCCGCCGAGTTTGAAACCAGCGCCGCCGGTCTCCGCGACTGCCCTCGCTGGAACCTGCCCGAGTTCGCCTTCATCGGCCGATCAAACGTCGGCAAATCCTCCCTGATCAACCTGCTCGCCGGGCGTAGGGACCTCGCGAAGTCGTCATCCGTACCCGGAAAAACCAAGCTGCTCAATTTTTTCCGCATGAACAAAAACTGGTCCCTGGTCGATCTCCCCGGCTATGGCTACGCGAAGGTCGCCACCCAGGATAAGCACGAGTTCAACACCGCGGTCGCCGAGTACATAGAGAAGCGGCCCAATCTCGCCACGCTGTTCCTGCTGATCGATTCGCGGCTCGAGCCCCAGCGCATCGATCTCGATTTTCTCGCGTGGCTGGCGGGTCTCGAGGTCGACGTCGCCCTCGTCTTTACCAAGTCGGACAAGCAGTCCGCCGCCAAGACGCGCGCCGTGGTCGACGCATTTCTCGCCGCCGCCGCCGAGTTTTTACCCGAGCCCGCGCCGCCGGTCTTCAGCTGCTCGGCCCAGGCCGGCGCCGGGCGGGAGGATCTGCTCAAACACCTCGCCGCCCGACTCGCCGAGGTCCGCGCCTGATTCGCGGGGCGGCGGAGGGCCGCCCGGGCCTGGGGTGGGTCACCTTTCCTCTCCGGAAGTGAAAACACGGAGCCCGCGGCGCGGAACTTCACCCCGCCTGGGCACGTCGGAAAGGGAAGACAAAATCCCCATGAACTCACTGCGACGACTTTTTCGAAACCGCGAGGGCCCCACCGGGCTCGGTGCCTCGGCACTCCTGCTGCTGGCGGGCGCGCTGGCGGCGTATCCATTTGGCACCTACGAGTGGGCCGTGCTTTTCCTCGCCTGCGGCTTTCTTGGCCTGGGGCTCCGCACTCCGGCGGCGAGGACCCTGTCCATCTCCGCGCGCGCAAAGGTCCGCCCTTCCGATCGCGAGTGACGGGATCAGGCCCTTTCGGCCCGGCGCCCCGGCGCCGGGCCCGGCTCGTCGCCGCTTCGCGCGGCCGCACCGCGGGCGGGTAAGGTGGGGCTTCGACCAGTACTCGCGAGAGCCTGGGCCCGCGCCGGGGTGGGACGGCACCAAGCCGCGCACGCTTTTCCCCCTGCGCATGCTTGCGCCCCTCGGTGCCGGTCCCGAGCTTTGGCGGCCGCCCCCGCCATGCTCAGCCGAGCTCTCGACTATCTCAGCGTTTTTAAGACCGTCACCCGCGGTCGCTGGGATCTATGGACTCCGCCCGCGCTCTGCGGGCTCGGTTTGATCGGGCTCGCCTTCATCTACTCCGCCCAGCTCTCCCAGCCGGAAAGTGATTGGATAAAACAACTCGTCTGGCTCGGGGCCGGGCTGGGGATCTACCTCGGGGTCTCCCTGATCGATTACCGTCTTTGGCTCAGTGTCTGGCATTGGTACTATTTGGCCTGTATAGTTTTATTGATCTTGGTCCTTATCCCCGGGGTGGGCGACGCGCGTTATGGCGCACAGCGCTGGCTCGATTTTGGCGTGTTCACCCTTCAGCCCAGCGAGCCGGCCAAAGTCGCGGTGCTCTTCGCGACCGCCTCGATCCTGATCCGGGCCCGTCTCGGCACGATCCGTCAGTCCCTGGGCACTCTGGGCAAGTTGGCCCTTGCGGCGGGAGTGCCCATGTTGCTGATCTTGCTGCAGCCGGACCTTAAGTCGGCTATCGTGCTGCCCCCCATGGTTTTTTCCATGCTCTATGTTTCGCGCCTCTCGGCCCGCTTTTTTGCGGGCGCGCTCGGCGCGTTCATCGTGCTCGTGAGCATCGTCGCCTGGGACACGGTTAATTACGTGAAATTCATGAAAGCCAACGAGTTGGATTTCATGCGCGACAAGGGGCGTTATCAGGAAACTTCCTGGGTGCCGTTTAAGGATTATCAACGTAACCGTATCCTGACCTTTGCCGCCCCCGACGTCATCGACCCCTCCGGGACCAAAGACGCGTGGAATCTGAACCAATCGCTGATCTCGGTCGGCAGCGGCGGCTTGCTAGGCAAGGGCTGGGGGCAGGGCACGCAGGCGCAGCTCGGCTACCTGCCCTCGGCCGTGTCGCATAACGATTTTATCTTCTCCGTCATCGCCGAGGAGAAAGGATTTTTGGGAAGTCTCACCGTGCTAGGTCTATTCGCCATCGTATTGTTCAACGGCATCCGCATCGCCGGACTCGCCCGTGATCGCTTCGGCACTCTGCTCGCCGTCGGGGTCACGGTCCTGTTCGCCGTGCATGTGTTCGTGAACATCGCGATGACGATCGGCCTCGTGCCCATCACGGGCATACCGCTTCCCTTCATTAGCTACGGTGGCTCCTTCGTGCTCAGTTGTTGTTTGCTGCAAGGACTGGTCCAGAGCGTCTACCGCTTCAGAAAGGATTTCACGTGAAACTGAACCTTTCCCGCGGCCGCGAACTCCCGACCGGAATCTCCTGCGCCTCGACTCACGCACCAGGGTGCCCCGTCCACCACACCGCAAAGGACCACACCCGCCATGAACGACCGCCCCTCGCAACCCTCGCCCGCGCGCGACCCTGAGCCCGCCGCCGACTCCCCCGATCTCCGCGCCTCCGCGCCCAACCACGACGAGGAGCTCTCCCATCCTCCCGCCGAGCAGGAAGCCATGCCCGTCGACCGCGCCGAGCTAAAGGCCGGCGCCCAAGAGCGCTCCAAACAGCGACCGCTCCTGCAAAAAATCCTCCAGGTTTTCAAAAAAGAGAAGACCTCCTTCCGCGAGCTCATCATCAACTCCGAGCCCCTCGAGAAACGCGTCGCTCTCCTCCTCGACGGCGTGCTCGAGAAATTCGAGATCGAGCGGCATGACGCCGATCGCATGGTCGGCGGCATCTTTAAGGGCCGGGTCAAGAATCTCGACCCCGGCCTGAAGGCCGCCTTCGTCGACATCGGGTACAGCAAAAACGCGTTTCTCCACTACTGGGACATGCTCCCCGCCGCCGCCGACTCCTCCGTCGAGGTCGTGCGCAAGAACTCCAAGAAAAACGCCCTCCCCCCCGGCCAAGAGCCCACCGTCAAAGACATCCCCCAGCTCTACCCGCCCGGGTCCGAGATCGTCATCCAGGTCACCAAGGGCCCGATCGGCACCAAAGGCCCGCGCACCACGACCAACCTCTCCCTCCCCGGCCGCTACCTCGTCCTCACCCCCTTCAGCGACTCCTGCGGCATCTCCCGTAAAATCGAGGACCCGAAGGAGCGCTCCCGCCTCCGCCAACTGGTCAACGAACTCACCATCCCCGAAGGCATGGGCGTGATCGTGCGCACCGCCGGCGAGGGTAAAAAGTCCCGCTACTTCGTCCGCGACCTTCACCTCCTGCTGAAGACCTGGTCCGACATCCAGGCCAAGCTCAACACCCAGCGCGCCCCCCTGCCGCTTTACCAGGAGCCCGACATCGTCGAACGCACCGTCCGCGACTTCCTCACCGAAGAGGTCGACCGCGTGCTCATCGACAACGCCGAAGACCACGCCCGCTGCCAGGCCTCCGTCGCCCAGATCAGCCAGCGCTCCAAGAGCAAGATCGCCCTCTACAAAGACAGCATCCCGATCTTCGAGCGCTTCAACATCGAGCGCCAGATCGAGCAGACCTTCCAGCGCAAGGTCGGCCTGCCCTCGGGCGGCGAGATCATCATCGACGAGACCGAGGCCCTGATCGCGATCGACGTGAACACCGGCTCGCACAAAAACAAATCGAGCGACGAGAAAAACGTCATCTACTCCGTTAATCTCGAGGCCGCCGTCGAGGCAGCCCGCCAGATCCGCCTGCGCAATCTCGGCGGCCTGATCATCATCGACTTCATCGACATGAAGGAGCGCCGCCACCGCAACGGCGTCTACGAAAAGCTCTGCGAAGCCATGGCCGAGGATAAGGCCAAAAACCACATCCTGCCCATCAGCCAGCTCGGCATCCTCCAGATGACGCGCCAGCGCCAGCAGGAGTCGCTCACGAGCAACCTCTACACCGACTGCCCCTACTGCCGCGGCCGCGGCATCGTGAAGAGCGCGACGACCATGTCGGTCGAGCTCCAGCGCAAGCTCAGCTCCATCATCCGCCGCCTCGTCGCCCGGAAAGACGGCAAGGAGTACCAACTCCGCGTGCTCGTGCACCCCGGCATCCTCGAGCGCCTCCGCAGCGAAGACGCGAACCTGCTCGTGCGCATGGAGCGCGAGTACGGGGTGAAGTTGGCCTTCCGCGCCGACCCCGGCTACCACGTCGAAAACTTCAAGATCCTCAACGCCCTCACCGGCGAAGAGTACCGCTAGGAAAGTTTTCGCGCAACGCTCGCTCCCGCCCCCGCGGCTGGCCCCGTTCCGCTCGCCCGCCCGCCGCTGCCCCGGCGGGCGGCTCGCTCGCCCCCCGGGCAGATCTCGGCGTATTTCTCCTCCGGCTCGCGCCCGGGCCCCGGACGGCACATCCTCCGGCCATGCCCCGCCCCCATCTTCTGGCGCTCGACCAGGGCACCACCTCCTCGCGCGCGATCGTCTTTGACCTCGCCGGGCGGCCCGTCGCCGTCGCCCAGCGCGAGATCCCCCAGCATTACCCCCGGCCTGGCTGGGTCGAGCACGACCCCGAGGACATTTGGGAGACCCAGCGCGATTGCGCCGCCCGCGCTCTCGAGCTCGCCGGGATCGGCCCCGCCGAGCTCGCCGCCGTCGGCATCGCCAACCAGCGCGAGACCACTCTCCTCTGGGATCGCCGGGACGGCCGGCCCCTGCACCGCGCCATCGTCTGGCAGGACCGCCGCACCGCCGCGCACTGCGAGCGCCTCCGCGCCGCCGGCCACGAAGCCCGCATCAACGAAAAGACCGGCCTGCGCCTCGACCCCTATTTCTCCGCCACCAAACTCGCTTGGCTGCTGGATCAAATGCCCGGCGCCCGCGCCGCCGCCGCCCGCGGCGAACTCGCCTTTGGCACCGTCGACACCTGGTTGCTGTGGAAACTCACCGCCGGTCGCGTCCACGCCACCGACGCGACCAACGCCTCCCGCACCCTGCTCTTTAACCTCCACCGCGGCGACTGGGACGAGGAGCTGCTCACCCTCTTCGACATCCCCCGCGCCCTCCTGCCCGAGATCCGCGACACCGCCGCCCCCCACGGCGTCGTCGCCCCCGGACTGCCCGCCGCCGGCACCCCCGTCACCGCGCTCGCCGGCGACCAGCAGGCCGCCCTCTTTGGCCAAGCCTGCCTCAGCCCGGGCATGGCCAAGGCCACTTTCGGCACCGGCGCCTTCCTGCTGCTCAACACCGGGCCTCGCCCCGTCCGCTCCGGCCACGCCTTGCTCAGCACCGTGGCCTGGCGCCTCGCCGGCCGCAGCACCTACGCGCTCGAGGGCGCGGTCTTCGTCGCCGGAGCCACCGTACAATGGCTGCGCGACGAACTGAAACTCGTTTCCAGCGCGGCCGAGCTCGACCAGCTCGCCGCCTCCGTGCCCGACGCCGGAGGCGCTCTGCTCGTGCCCGCCTTCACCGGCTTGGGCGCGCCCGAGTGGGATCCCGCCGCCCGTGGCGTCCTCGTCGGCCTGACCCGCGGGGTCAACCGCGCCCACCTCTGCCGCGCCGCGCTCGAGGCCATCGCCTTCCAGACCACCGGCCTGCTCGCCGCGATGGAGCGGGACGCCGGCCTCGCGCTCACCGAGCTGCGGGTCGACGGCGGAGTCAGCCGCAGCGCCCCCTTTCTCCAAATCCAGGCCGATTTCCTCGGTCGCGATGTGGTGCGACCCCGGGTGAGCGAGACCACCGCGCTGGGCGCCGCGGCCCTCGCCGGCGTCGGGGCCGGTCTGCTCGCCCCCTCGGATTTCGCCGCCTCCTGGGCACCCGACGTCCGCGTGTCCCCCGCCCTCGCCGCCCCGCTTCGCGAGGCCCGCCTGCGCGAGTGGACGCGGGCCGTCGAGCGCAGTCGTGATTGGGCGCGCGATCAGCCCCCCGTCCCATGAGACGTGCCCCGCTACTTGATCGGCTCCGCTCCGGCCAGCCCTTCGACCTGCTGATCATCGGGGGCGGCGCCACCGGCCTCGGCGCGGCGCTCGACGCCGCCGCGCGCGGCTACCGCGTGGCCCTGGTCGAGCGCGGAGACTTCGCCTGCGGCACATCCAGCCGCTCGACCAAGCTCGTCCACGGGGGCGTGCGTTACCTCCGCCAGGGCAATATCCGCCTCGTCCAGTCGGCGCTGCGCGAACGCGGGCGCCTGGTTCGAAACGCGCCCCGCCTGGTGCGCTCTCTCCCCTTTGTCATCCCCGCCTACCGTCCCGCGGAGCGCCTGTTTTACGGAGCCGGACTGGAGCTCTACGAACTCCTCGCCGGGCCCCTCTCCCTCGGTGCCACCCGCCTCCTCGACCGCGGCGCCACCCTCGACCTCCTGCCCGGCGTCGCGCCCGCCGGCCTGCGCGGCGGCGTGCTCTACCATGACGCGCAGTTCGACGACGCCCGGCTGGCGCTCGCCCTCG
>JBILUB010000107.1:0-7717 GCA_044371245.1 Opitutaceae bacterium | reverse complement strand
GGCGTGCAACATGACCCGCGGGGGACGCATCGGGAGCGGTGCGCTGTCTTTCCAACCATAGGTCGAGTCGCCCAAAATCGAGTGGCCGATCGATTTCAAGTGCACGCGGATCTGGTGCGTGCGACCGGTGTGGATATGGCAGCGGATGAGGGAAGCGTGAGGGGGGAAGGACTGCTCGAGCTTCCAGTCGGTACGCGCTGGTTTGCCACCCTCGCCCGTGGTCATGCGGTGCCGGTGGATCGGGTGCCGGGCGATACTGCTCTCGATCACGCCGCTGAGCAGGCGGGGCACGCCGACGGCCAGCGCAAGGTACTCTTTGTGCAAATGCCGGCCGGCAAATTGCTCGGAGAGTCCGCGATGGGCGGCGTCATTTTTCGCCACCACGATCACGCCGGTGGTTTCCCGATCCAGACGGTGCACGATGCCCGGGCGCTCGACCCCGCCCACCCCGCTGAGTGAGCCGGCGCAGTGCGCGAGCAGCGCATGCACCAGGGTGTCCTCGCCGGTGCCCGCACCCGGGTGCACGACCATGCCCGCCGCTTTGTTGACCACGAGCAGATGCTCGTCCTCGAAAAGCACGTCGAGCGGGATGTCCGCCGGCTGCATCGCGGCCGGGATCACCTCGGCATGGGAAAAGACGATGACGTCGCCGGCGTGCAGTTCGGACTTTTTGTCCAGGACTTCTGTGCCGCGGCGGACCCGACCCGCCTCGAACGCACGTTGCCACGCCACCCGACTGTGCTCCGGCAGGGCCCCGGCGAGGAGTTTGTCGGCGCGCTCCCGCCTGGTCCCGGGGGGAACGGTGTAGGTTTGAAGTTCGGACATCGCGTGGGATTGGGAGTGGCCGGACCCGGGCCTCGGCTCGGGGGCGCGGCCGATCGGCGGGCGGGTGGCTTGGCCAAATCCTCGGACCGGCTTGGTCGGCCGAGCGCGGGGGCGGCGGCTTGCCGCTCAGGAGGCGTAGGGCAGCGGGTATTTGGCGGTCAAAGTGGCGACCAGCTCTTGGCTGCGGGTGATCGCGGCGGCCTCGTCAGGGGTCGAGATCGCGCGGAGCACGGTGTCGATCGCCTGGGCGATCACGTCCATGTCCGCCTCCACCAGGCCCCGCGAGGTGACGGCCGGGGTGCCGAGCCGGATCCCGGAGGCTTGGAAGGGCGAGCGGGTCTCGAAGGGCACGGTGTTTTTGTTGCAGGTGATGTGGGCGAGATCGAGCGTCTCCTGGGCCTTCTTGGCGGTGAGTTCGGGAAGGTTCGCACGAAGATCGACCAGAAAGAGGTGGTTGTCGGTGCCCCCGGAGCAGATCTTGTAGCCGCGTTTCTGCATCGCGGCGCAGAGGGCGCGAGAGTTGGCGACCACCTTTTGGGCGTAGGAACGGAAGTCGGCGGTGGCGCACTGCGCGAAACAGACCGCCTTGGCGGCGATCACGTGCATGAGCGGCCCGCCCTGACCGCCGGGAAACATCGCGGAATCGATCGCTTTGGCATGTTGGGCCTTGCACAGGATCAGGCCGCCACGGGGACCACGCAGGGTCTTGTGGGTCGTCGTGGTCACGAAGTCCGCGTGGGGCACGGGGGAAGGATGCACCCCGGCCGCGACCAAACCGGCGATGTGCGCGATGTCGGCGAAAAGAAAGGCGCCGACGGAGCGGGCGATCTCTCCCATGCGGGCAAAGTCGATCACCCTCGAATAGGCGGAGGCGCCGACCGTGATCATCGCCGGCTTCTCGCGCTGCGCGATGGCCGCCAACTCGTCATAGTCGATCAGACCGTCGGACTCCCGCACACCGTACTGAACAAATGAATACTGTTTGCCCGAGAAGTTCGCCGGATTGCCGTGGGTCAGGTGGCCCCCGTGGCTGAGGTTCATGCCGAGGATCTTGGCCCCGAGGGGAAGCACGGCGGTGTAAACGGCGAAGTTCGCCTGTGAGCCGGAGTGCGGCTGGACGTTGGCGTGTTCGGCGCCGAAGAGGGCCTTGGCCCGGTCGATCGCGAGTTGCTCGACTTTGTCCACATGCTCGCAGCCACCGTACCAGCGTTTGCCGGGGTAACCCTCCGCGTACTTGTTGGTCAGCACGCTGCCCTGGGCCTCCATCACGGCCGGGTAGGTGAAATTCTCGGAGGCGATGAGCTCGATGTGGCTCTCTTGGCGGGCGCGTTCGGCGCCGATCGCGGCGAAAATCTCGGGATCGAGGACGGACAGGGGCGAGGCGTTCAGGGACATGGCGATGAAGGGAAACGGAGGAAACTCCCGCCTCGTCGCCCGGAGGTCAAGTGGCGGCTCTTTTCCGGTGCCGATCCCGTGCGATCCGCCGAAGGCGACCGGTGAGAGGGGCGACATGCGCGCGGACGCGCCGGTCCCGACCTTAATCGTTGAAGCGAAACACGAACTCGTCGGGTTTGGAGTAGCCCAGCCGGCGCCGGATCACCGACTCCACGTATGCGGGGTCGGTCCGCAGGCGCTCGAGGGTGAGTTCCTGCTCGGCCAGACGGGTCTCCACCTCGGCCAGACGATGACGGGTCTGCCGCTCCAGATCGAGCAGGCGGGTGTACTCCGCGCGCGTCTGGCTGAGTACGACCGCCAGCCCGGTCAACACGCCTGCGGCCACCAGTACACAGGCGGCGAGAAAAAGTCGGTTTAGCCAGGCGGACATGCGGAGAGACGAGGGTTGTCCGCGGGTCTGACGCAAGCTCCGTGGCCTGTAAATCGCGCGCGGGATTTTTTTGCGCAAAGGATTTGGCGTGCCATGCCGCCCGCCGCCCGGCTAGCCCTCTAGACGATGTATCAGAGCTACTACGGGTTGACGGAGCTTCCCTTCCATATCACGCCCGATCCCAAGTTCCTCTACCTTAGCCCGACCCACCAGGAGGCGCTGCAACACCTCAAATATGGGGTGTTCGAAAAGAAGGGCTTCATCGTGCTCGTGGGCGAGGTCGGTTGCGGCAAGACCACCCTCTGCCGCCAATTCCTCGACGAGGTCGAGCAGGATGGTCGTTTCGACATCGCCCTCATTCTCAATCCCGCGGTCAACGAGACCCAGATGCTCCGCGCCATCTTGGCCGAGCTGGGCGAGTTGCCCCTCCACCACGAACAGCCCGACCTCCTGGGACAGCTGAACCGGGTCCTGCTCCAGCGCATCGCGAACGGGCGGGACATCCTCCTCATTATCGATGAAGCGCAGAATCTCTCCTTCAACGTCCTCGAGCAGATCCGGCTGCTCTCCAACCTCGAGACCGACAAACATAAGCTTCTCCAGATCGTCCTCATGGGGCAGCCTGAGCTGAAGGACATCCTGGCCCGGCCCGAACTCCGCCAACTGCGCCAGCGCGTGCTCGTTCACTACGAACTCCTCCCCCTTTCCCGCGCCGATCTCAACCACTACATCCAGCACCGTCTCACCCGCTCGGGCAGTCAGGGCCGGCCCTACTTCACCCCCTGGGCTTTGCGTGCGATCCATCGCTACAGCAAGGGAGTGCCCCGGGTCGTGAACAACCTCTGCGACAAGGCGATCCTCGCCGCCTTCATCCGCGAATCGGACGAGGTCTCCTGGTGGGACGTACGTCGCGCGATCAAAGATCTAAAAAACCTCACCCAATAGTCGGACCGGAGGCTTCTCGCACCCGCTCCTCCAGCCCCGCCCAAACGCCCAACGCCCCGCGCCATGAGCCTAATCAACGAAGCCCTAAAAAAAGCCCAGCGTCAGCGCAGCCTCGACAATGCTCCGCTCTCCTCCGCTCCCAGCGGGGTCGCCGCCGCGGCCGTCACCACCCACGTCGCCACGGCGACTCGGCGCCGGTCTTACGCTCCGGTCTGGTTCGGTCTCGGCCTGCTGGTTCTCGGAGTCGGGGCCACGTTCTTGATCATGCGCTATGGCTTCGGTCCGACGGACCGGGCCCCGAGCGCCGTGTCGGAGCCTGCGGTTGCCCGCTCCGATCTGCCGGCGGCAGCTCCCGCGGTCGCTCCCAGCGTGGTAGCCCCCGCCGCCCCGGCGCCCACGCCCGCAGCCGAAGCTCCCGCGGCTCCTCTCGTGTCTTTGCCGACCTTCATCCCTCCCCCGCCCACGCCCCCCGCGTCGCCGGAGCCCAGCGCCCCCGCGGTGGCCGTGGCCGTGCCGGTGGCTGTGAGTCCCCCGCCGCCCGCGCCCCTGGCGCCTGTCGCTGTGCCCGTGCCGGTGGCCCCGGTGCCCGCTCCACCCACCGCGGCGGAGCGCGAGGCGCAGATCTACACCTTCCTTAACAGCCTCCGACTCGCGGGAGTCCGCGGTGTCGATCGCGAGGCGCGGGTGCTGATGAACGAACGCGTCTGGCGGCTGAACGACGTGGTATCCCCCGAACTCGGACTCCGCCTGAGCGCGGTGCGGCCCAACCTGCTGGTGTTCACCGACACTCAGGGCAAGACCTACGAAAAACCGTTTTGAGTTCGGTGGATTCTCGAGACCCGGGCCGCGCTGACATCGCCGCCCGGAGTACCGAGCCCGACAATCCTCACAAAAAGTATCCGCGCTGCTTTTCCGTGATGGGCAGCCCGGCACGCTCCATCACCTGGAGCAGATCTTCCCACACCGCCCGTTTCGATCTCTTGCTGTTGCTCCGCAGCAGATAGCTCGGGTGGTAGGTCACCATCAGGGGACGACCGGCGAACTCGTGCCATTTGCTTCGCACTGCGGCGAGCGTGGTGAACTTGTCCCCCAACAGACCTTGGGCCGCCGTCCCGCCGAGCACGACCAGCAAGTCCGGTTGCACCACCTCGATCGCCGCACGCAGAAAAGGTAGACAAAAAGACATTTCCTCGGTGGTCGGAGAGCGGCTCCCCTGCTCTCCCCCGCCGGCCAGAGGCCAGTGGGGCCGCCAACAGACCGCGTTGGCCACGAAGACTTCCTCTCGTTTCAGGCCCATGCCTCCGATCATTTTGGCAAGCAACTCTCCGGCCGGGCCAGCCAGTGACTGCCCGCCATCCTCCTCTTCGGCTTCCGGTGCTTCGCTGATGAAAAAGATCCGGGCATCCAGGGCTCCGGCGCCCAGCAGTGCCTGTTTGCCCGGCCGCAGCTGCGCCAAACAAACCGGATGGGTCTCCACCATCGAACGGAGCGCAGCCCAGCGCGATTCCCGATCTCCCGAGGGGAGCTGGACCACAGGAGGCGCGGGCAAGGATGTCGCTTTCGGAGCCGCTGGGGCGGCCGTCACGGTGCTCACTGTCGGCACCGGCGTCGGACGTACACCCGACTTGGGCGGGGCCTCCGTCGCGGCCGGCCGGGGCGCGGCGGGAGCGGGCGAATGCGCGGCCACGAGAGCCCGCAGGCCCGCGAGAGCCTCCTCGCTCACCGGCACCGAATCGTGGCCCTCGGCCTTTAGCCGGGCCAACTCCTCCGAGATCGCTTGCAGGACGGCGCGCATGGTGGCCTCACGCCCCGGTCGCGGTTTCCCTAGACGCCACCCGGACCGGCGCGGCGAGTTTTTCGACGTACTTGCCCAACAAATCGAACTCCAGGTTAACGGGATCGCCCGCCCGTTTCTCGCGTAGGTTTGTCACCTCGACGGTATGCGGGATCAGCCAGACCGCGAAGCAGTCTCCGTCCACCTCGGCCACCGTGAGCGAGATCCCGTCGATCGCGATGCTCCCTTTGTGGATGAGGTAACGTCCCGCCTGCGAAGGCGCCCGCACCCGGAGATAGCGATCCACTCCGCGGGCCTCCAGCGCCTCGATGACACCGAGGCCGTCGACGTGTCCGGTGACGAAGTGCCCCCCCATCTTGCCGCCAAAGCGCAGACTGCGCTCGAGATTGACCGCCGCGCCCGGCCGCAAGGCCGAGAAACTGGTGAGCCGGCGGGTCTCCTCCAGCACGTCGAATTCCAGCCCCTCGGCGTCAAACTTCACCACCGTCAGGCAGCAACCGTTGACCGCGATGCTATCCCCCAGCGCCGCATCGACCAGCGCCGCGCGAGCGCGGACACGCAGCTTCCAGGCGTCTCCCCCGCGCTCGAAACGCGACACGGCGCCCGTCTCCTCGATGATTCCGGTAAACATACTCCGCATGGCGGCCTAGCCCCGGCGCTCCGGCAACACTCCAGTTGTCGCCGCGTCCGTCGCGGCCGCGCCGGCGCCCTACTGGATCGAGACGAGTTCGACCTCGAAAATCAGGGTCGATCCCGGCGGGATCGGACCTTGCCCGCGCTCGCCGTAAGCCAGTCGCGAAGGGATAAACAGGCGCCATTTCGCTCCCACCTGCATGAGCTGCAGCGCCTCGACCCAGCCCGCGATCACTCCCGTCACCGGGAAACTCACCGTCTCGCCGCGCTGGACCGAGCTGTCAAAAACGGTGCCATCGGTCAGCGTGCCATGGTAGTGCACCTCCACCGTCTGGTCTTTGCCCGGTTTCGCGCCCTCTCCGGCCCGCAAGATTTCGTACTGTAAACCGGACTTGGTCACGACCACGCCGTCGCGTTTCTTGTTCTCCTCGAGAAAAGCCTGCGACACGCCGGCCTGTTTCGCCGCGCGCTCCGCCTGCACCGCCTCGAGTCGCTCCTGGATGGTCTCGAACGCCGCCTTTAGGTCGGCCTCGCTCACCCGCGGCTTCAGATTGGCCAGACCATCCTGCAGACCCACGACGAAGGACCCGAGGTCGATTTCCAAACCCTGGCGGGCGAGGTTCGCGCCCATGTTTAGAGCGACGCCATAGCTGACGCGCTGTTCGACGGTATCAAGCGGGTATTCGGAGGACATGGGCGGAGGACCAAGCAGGTCCGCGCGTCCCGCGTCAAAGGCGTAAGGAGGGCACCCTCGCGTCCGACCGCGCGGTTCTTTCCTCCCCCGCTAACCCATTGACCCTCGCCCGGCCCGCCCGCATTACGTCCGGTTTTTCTCCACCCATGGCCACGCATTGCACCGACTACGACTTCCTCCAAATCGAGCCGCACTGGCAAAAGGTCTGGTCGGAATCCGCCGCCTTCCGGACCCCGCCGATCGATCCCGCGAAGCCCAAGTTCTACGTCCTCGACATGTTCCCCTACCCTTCGGGCGCGGGGCTGCACCTCGGGCACTGCGAAAACTACACCATCACCGACATCCTCGCCCGCTATCACCGCGCGCGGGGGGAAAACGTGCTCTATCCGATCGGTTGGGACGCGTTTGGACTGCCGACCGAAAACTACGCGGTAAAGACCGGCCGCCACCCGCGGGAAGTCACCATCGAGAATGTCGCCACCTTTCGCCGCCAGCTGAAGGCCATCGGCGTGTCCTACGACTTCGAGCGTGAAGTCGACACCACCGACCCCCGCTACTTTCGCTGGACGCAGTGGATTTGGCTCCAGCTCTTCAAACGAGGCCTGGCCTACGTGGAGGAAAAACCCGTCTGGTGGTGCCCCGCGCTCGGGACTGTTTTGGCCAACGAGGAAGTCATCGACGGTGTGTCCGAAGTGGGCAAACACCCGGTCGAGCGCCGCCCCCTCCGGCAATGGGTGCTGCGCATCACCGCCTACGCCGAGCGCCTGCTCTCCGACCTAAAGCTGGTCGACTGGCCGGATTCCACCAAGCGCATGCAAGAGGCGTGGATCGGCCGCAGTGAAGGTGCCGAGCTCCTCTTCGCACTCGAAAATCCCGCGCTCGGGGACCTCAAGGTGTTCACCACACGCCCCGACACCGTCTTCGGCGTCACCTTCATGGTGATCGCTCCCGAGCATCCCCTGGTCGACGCCCTGACCTCGCCGCTCCAGCGCGACGCCGT
>JBILUB010000114.1:0-7325 GCA_044371245.1 Opitutaceae bacterium | reverse complement strand
GAAGAGCAATTCGGACCGGGTCGGCGCGGGGGAGGAGACTGGCGGTGGGGCGGGGGGAGCGGCGAAGAGGGCCGGGATGAGAGCGAGGCTGAGGAACAGGGCGGCGATACGCATGGAGGAAGCGGTAGAGGAGGGGCGTCCGTTGTCGAACGACCATTCGGGAAGCGGGCGTGGGGATTTGTTTTGAGCGCGGGGCCGGGATCGGGTTCCTAGGCCCCTCGTCTTTTTCGCATGCTCTGGCTGTACCGCCTCCTCTTCCTTCCGGTCGCCTTGCTGGCCGCGCCCTACTACGGGTGGCGGATGCGGCGGCGCGGGGGCTACGGGCCCGGTTTCGGCCAGCGATTTGGCGCGATGCCGGCGGGCCTGCCGCCGAAGCGGAGCGGGGTGAGGCGGGTGTGGGTGCAGGCGGTGAGCGTGGGGGAGTTGTTGGCGATCGGCCCTTTGCTCGAAGCGTGGCGGCGGGATGGCTCGCTCGAGATCTATCTCACGACGACGACCAGCACCGGATACAAACTCGCGGCGGAGCGTTACCTCGGGCGGGGCTGGGTCGCGGCGCTGGGCTACTTCCCGCTTGATTTCTGGCCGTGCTCGGCGCGCGCGTGGCGGGTGCTGCGGCCGGATTTGGTGGTCTTGACGGAGGGGGAGCGCTGGCCGGAGCACTTGCACCAGGCGGAGATCCGCGGGGTGCCGGCGGTCGTGGTCAACGCGCGTCTCTCCGACCGTAGTTTTCGGCGGATGCGGCGACTGGGCCCGGCGGCCCGTCTGCTGGTGCGCGGACTGACGCGGGTGCTGGCGGCGAGCGGGACCGACGGGGGTCGCTTCATCGCCTTCGGGATGCCCGCCGAGCGCGTCGTGGTGACGGGCAATCTAAAGCTGGATGTGACGTTGGCGGAGCCGGCGGAGGGCGAGCTGGCGCGATTCCGGGAGGAACTCGGTCTGGGCAAGGGCCGGGTCTTGCTGGGCGCCTCGACCTGGCCGGGCGAGGAGCGCGCATTGTTGGAGGCGTGGCGCGGGCTCGGCGGCGACTGGAAACTCCTGCTCGTGCCGCGCCATGCCGAGCGTCGGGGCGAGATCGAGGCGTGGTGCGCGAGCGAGGCGGCGGCGGGTGGCTGGCGTTACCATTTTCGTTCGCGCGGACGGGCGCCGGGGGAGGTCGGGGTGGCGGTGGCGGACACGACCGGGGAGCTGTCGCGGTTGCTGGCGCTGGCCGACCTGGTTTTTATCGGCAAGACCTTGCCGCCGCACACGGAAGGGCAGACACCGGTGGAGGCGGCGGCGCGCGGACGGGCGATCGTGTTTGGCCCAGGCACGGCGAATTTTCGTCAGATCGCGGAGGAACTGGCCGGGTGTGGCGGGGCTTGCCCGGTGGCGGATGCGGAGGCGCTGTGCGGGGCGGTGTCAGAGCTGGCGCGGGACGAGGCGCGACGCGCGGCGCTGGGCGAGGCGGCGGCGCGTTGGCATCGGGGCAATCGCGGGGCGGCCGCGCGGACGTGTGACGAGCTCGCGAGGATTCTCGCGGATCTGAAATAAGGGTTGATCCGATCCTGCGCGGGCGATGCGTTGACACCCTTACGCGGATGCAAAACCACGGACCGAAGCGCGTCTACACCCCACACTCGCTGGAATTCTGGTTCAGCCGGCTGGAGCACAACTGGGAAACCTACTTCACGGCCGAGCAGCTCGAGCGTGGTCACTCAATCTACCGCGAAGGGGAAGTGCGCGAGCTGGAGCTCACGGCGACTGACGCGATCGTGCATCGTCGGGTGGACAAAAAGGACGAGTACGCGGTGATCGAGTGGGCGGAAAAGGGATTTTCCGTGCGCTCGTCCTCGACCGACATCGATACGGCCCGCGCTCTGGCCGTGGCGGGACTGCACGAGATCGAGGAGTTGGTGGCGGATGAGATCTCGCCGCTGCCGGGGAGCACCCCGCCCTTTGCGGTCGAGCCGGCGGCGGGCGCGGGCTCGACGGCGACCTCCGCCTCCGCCCCCGCTGCCGGGGAGCGACGTACGGCCACGCCGACGCGCGGCGCGGGCGCCGCGGCGGGGGTGGCTCCCGGTGCGGGCTCCTCCGGTGCGGGCGCGGCGCTGGCGAAAGGCACCCGGGCGCTTCTGCTGGTGTTCACGACCGGCGAGGAGGGGCTGACCTTTTCGGCCCATTGGCAGGCGACGGACAAGAGTCGGGTGGCGGCCCTCGGGCCGGGATCGCGCGAGCCCGGCCTGCCGCCGGTGAGCTCCGGCGAGCGGGCGAAGTTGATCGGCCTCGCCTCGTATGCGCGTAAGGCCCACTTCGTTTATCGACAGGAGAGCGGCACCTATCTGATGGGCTCGGTGGCGGAGATCCCCAATTTCCTGCGCAGCACGCTGCCGGCTTGGAAAAAGCTCTTCGCGACGGAGCTGGACGCCGCGTCCTCGCTTTTGCTGAAAGGACCGCAGGAAATCTCGATCGAGGCGGTGGCGGGCACGACCCGCCGCGGCGCGCGCGGCGCGGGTCTCGACGCGGTGCTGGATCTGCGCTGGATCTTCAAGGCCGGCGAGCGTCTGCTGAGCGATGCCGAGGTGAAGTTGCTCACCGCGAAGAACACCACGCCGGTGATCGTGCCGAGCATCGGTATCGTCAGTCTGCCGGTGGAGAAGCTGGCCGCGGTGCGCTCGTGGCAGAAAGGGGCGGCCGAGACCCACGGCGAAGGGGCGCTTTCGCCCTACCTCATTTTCTCCCTGTTCAACGATGCGCGTTTTCAGATCACGCTGTCGCCGGAGCTCTCGGCCTGGCGGGACAAGGTGCTCGCGGGGCCCCGGGTCGCGCCCGAGATGCCGGGCCGGCTGCGTCCCTACCAACGGCGGGGCGTGGAGTGGATGCACCATCTGGCCGACACGGGTTGCCACGGTTTGCTGGCGGACGAGATGGGTCTGGGCAAAACGCTCCAGGTGATCACGCTGCTGGCCACGCGGCGGGTCGACGATCTGCCGAGCTTGGTGGTGTGCCCGGCCAGCGTGGTGCCGGTCTGGCAGGAGGAGATCGCGCGCTTCCACCCCGAGCTGGCGGTGGATGTGTTGAAGACCGGGCATGATTTTTCGTCGCGGGAGACGCCCTGCGTGTGGCTGTCTAGCTACACCCAGCTGCGTAAACATCGGGCGATCCTGGCCAAACATCGTTTCGCCTACGCGGTGCTCGACGAGGGCCAGTTCATCAAGAACCCGGACGCGAAAGTCACCCAGACCTGTTTCGCCATCCGGGCGCGCCACCGGATCGTGTTGAGCGGCACGCCGCTGGAGAACCGCCAGCTGGATCTGTGGTCCATCTTCCGCTACCTGCTGCCCGGCCTGCTCGGTTCGCGCGCGGCGTTCGAAAATGCGATCGCGAGCGACCGGGCCGGGACGCTGGCGCGTCTGCGGGCGCAGCTGGCGCCGTTCATGTTGCGTCGGACCAAGGCGGAAGTCGCCTCGGAGCTGCCGCCGAAGCAGGAGATGGAGTTGATCTGTCCGCTCACGGACGTGCAGCGCGAGGAGTACGCCCGCATCTGCAACGAAGGACTCTCGCGGCTCGGTGACGACGTGGGCGCGGCGATGCGCGAGAAGAGTTTCGGTTTTCTCGCCCTGCTCACCCGGCTGCGCCAGGTGTGCTGCGATCCGGACATGCTGCCGTGGCGCAAGTCGCCCCTGGCGGACTCGGGCAAGATCACCCTGCTGGTGGAGAAATTGGCCGAGATCGTGGGCAGCGGGCACAAGGTCGTGATCTTTTCCCAATTCGTGATGTTGCTAGATCGGGTGAAGGAGGCGCTCACACGGCATTTCCCCGAGCTGCCGCGCTTCGAACTGACGGGCATGACCATCGACCGGCAAAAGCCCGTGCACTCGTTTCAAACGACCTCGGGTGCGGCGGCGATGCTGGTTTCGCTCAAGGCGGCGGGGACGGGCATCACTCTCCATGCAGCCGACTACGTCTTCCTTCTCGACCCGTGGTGGAATCCGGCGGTCGAGGCCCAGGCGGTCGATCGGGTGCACCGCCTTGGGCAAAAGAGCACGGTGTTCGTCTATCGCATGGTGACAGCGGGCACGATCGAGGAGCGGATCGAGGCGCTGAAAGCCTCGAAGAAGGATCTCTTCAACCAGGTCGTGGCGGGCCAGGAGGGAGACTTCGACCTGAGCCAGCACTTCGTGTCCCTGCGGGATCTCGTGCAGCTGAGCGGGGGCGCGACCGCGGCCGAGGAAGGCGCCGACACGGCCCAGGGGGAGAATGGCGGCGACGGAGCGGTCACGGCGTCCGCGGGGACTTGAGCGCCTGCGGGTCGGGCGCGGGGCGGATCAGGGGCGGCCTCCGGCGAGTTGGAAGGGATAGATCGACCCCAGGCCGAGGATCCGGGTGAGCTCGTCGAGCGCCCGGCGTGATTCCTCGAGCAGGGCGGGATCCGCCAGATCGCCCGGCGCGAGGGTCTCACGGTAGTGTTTCCGCACCCAGGCGACGAGGCGGGGATAACTTTGCCGGTCGATCCACAGGCCCGCGGGCAAGGCGCTCCGCTCGGCGGCGGTAAGGGTGACCCGCAGGCGCAGGCAGGCCGGGCCGCCGCCGTTGCGCATGCTCTCCCGCAGGTCGAAGACGTGGACCGAGTCGAGCGGATTGGCGGGATCGGCGACCAGATCGTCGAGGTAGCGCGACACCGCGCGGATCTGGCGGCACTCGGCCGGGGCGACGAGCGCCATGCGTCCGCCGGGCAGGGTGAGCAGTTGGGAGTTGAAAAGATAGGATCGCACCGCGGTGGGGAGCGGGACACGGCGGGCGGGGACCCGGAGCGTCAGGAGGTCCTGGCCCGGATGCAGGGCGGAGTAGGCGGCGCGGAGCTCCGCTAGATCGCGGGCGCCGCCGGCCAAGGCGTCCTCGTGATAAAGCAGCATATCGTCGTTCCCGACCGCGATGACGTCGTGGTGAAAGACGCCGGCGTCGATCGCCCGGGCGGACTGGCGGAGAAACAGTGCCCGGTCGCAAGCGAGCCCGTGCGCCCGCGCGACCGCCTCGGAGGCCTCACGGGCCTGGCGCGACGGGAAGCGAAGTCGGGGACCACGGACAGCCTCGAGCGCGCGGTGGCCGTAAACAAACACGTGCAGTCCGGGCGCCCCGGCCGCGGGTGCGTGCCGGGTGTGGTTGGCCGCGCCCTCGTCGCCGAGACCCTGGGCGCAGGGCAGGGGAGCGTGATGGGCGAAGCGCCGGGAGTCGGAGAAGATCGCCCGGAGCGTGCGCGCGGTCTGGGCGGGCTCGAGCGAGCGGTGCAGTTTGGAGGCGAGATTGGCGGGGGTGAAATGCACGCGCCCGTCGAGACTGTCGGACGAGGGTGTCACGGTGGCGGCATTGGCCACCCACATGGCCGAGGCGGAGCAGGCGGCGGCGAGCAGGGCCGGAGCGCTGCGGGCCGCGGCGGCGAGCACCTCGGCCTCCCGGCGGGCGGTGAAGCCGAGCGAGCGCAGCAGCGCGATGTCGGGGCGTTCGTGCGGCGGCAGCACGGCCTGGGGCAGGCCGAGATCGGCCAGCGCCTTCATTTTCGCCAAGCCCTGCAGGGCGGCCTCACGCGGACGCGAGACCGAGCCGCGGTGGGTGAACGAGGCCACGTTGCCGAAGGACAAACCGGCGTAGTTGTGAGTCGGACCGACGAGGCCGTCGAAGTTGACCTCCCGTGTCATGGCAGCAGGCCCGGGGGCGGGGCTTCGGGACGTTTGAGCAGCGGCGCCTCGAGGCTGGCAACCGGGTGGGCGCAATAGTCGGCGGCGAAGTACCCGGCCGGGCGCAGATTTCCGCTCGCGCCGAGACCGCCAAACGGCGCGGCGCCGCTCGCGCCGGTGAGCGGCTGGTTCCAGTTGATGATCCCGGCCCGGACTTCGTCGCGAAACTCCTCGTAACGCGCGCCCTCGTCGCAGAGCAGACCCGCGGCCAGGCCGTAGTCGGTGCGGTTGGCCTCGGCGATCGCGGAGGCGAAGTCGGGCACGCGCACGATTTGCAGCAGGGGGCCGAAAATCTCCTCGTCGGAACGGCCGTCGACCGGGGTGACATCGACCAGGCCCGGACTGAGGAGGGCGGGAGCGAGGGGACGCGCCAGCCGCAGCGCTATTCCTCCGCGCGAGAGCAGTTCGCCCTGAGCGTGGAGAACCCGGTCCGCGGCGGCGGCCGAGACCAGCGGTCCGAAAAACGGCTCGGGACGTTCGGAGGGCAGTCCGACGCGGAGGGCGTCGACCTTGGCGAGCAAGGCGTGCAGGAGCGCATCGCCGGCGACGCCATCCGGCAGGATCAGACGGCGGGCGGAGGTGCAGCGCTGTCCGGCGCTGACGAAGGCGGATTGGATGATGCAGAGGGAGGCGGCGACGGGATCGACCGGTGGCCAGACCACGAGCGGATTGTTGCCGCCCAGCTCGAGCGCAAGGATTTTGCCCGGGCGACGAGCAAAGAGTTCGGCCAGCGCGCGGCCGGCGCGGGTCCCGCCCGTAAACAGCAGGCCGTCGAGGCCGGGGTGCCGCGAAAGGTGTTCGCCGGTCTCGCGGCCGCCCTGGACCAGCACCAGCGCGTCTTCGGGCAGTCCGGCCTCGCGCCAGCATTCGCGGGTGAGCTCGGCGATGGCCGGGGCGTGCTCGCTGGGCTTGAAGAGGAGGGTGTTTCCCGCGAGCAAAGCGGGGACGATGTGGCCATTGGGCAGGTGGCCCGGGAAGTTGAAAGGGCCGAACACCGCGAGCACTCCATGCGGACGAAAGCGGGTGATCGCCGGTCCGCCGCGAAAATCCCCGCAGCGACGGTCGTGGGCCTCGATCGAGAGCTCGACCTTGCCGATCATCGACCCGACTTCGCCGCGGGCATCCCAGAGGGTTTTTCCGACCTCGCGCGAGATAAGCGCCGCCAGTTCTTCGCGCCGGACCTCGAGCCGGGCGGCAAAGGCGCGGAGGATGGCGATGCGCTCGGCGAGCGGGCGTCGCGACCAGCGGCGAAAGGCGCCACGGGCCCGCGAGACCGACGAATCGATCTCGGCCTCTCCGGCCGCCTGGCCGGTCCAGACCGCGGCGCCGGTCGAAGGATCGATGGAGGAAAAGAGCATGGGATGAGGTGGCTTCAGCGCAGGGGCACACAGGTGACCATCGACCCGCCGCCGAGCGCCTCGGCCACGGCGGGTGCGAGGACGGGCTCGGAGGGATCGAAGGGCGTGATGAGCGCCCGAAAGTCGAGAAGGTCGTTGGCGAGCAGGTACAGAGGGGCACCGGGCGCCGGTTGGCCCAAGCGGTACCCGAGCTTCTGGCGCAGGCGAATCGAGCGAATGCCCGCCGCCGGAGCGCGCAGCTGGGGACCGGCGTCAA
>JBILUB010000218.1:0-4696 GCA_044371245.1 Opitutaceae bacterium | reverse complement strand
GCGCGGTCCGAGTCGCCGCCAACAAGGCGCAGACCAAATCCCAGTTCAACAACTGGACCACCGCCATGGGCCTCTTTAAACAAGAGTACAGCTACTACCCCGACATCACCAACGGCGCCAACCGCCTCGACAGCGCCCGCTTCGCCGGTGCGCTCACCGGCCGTACTCTCGCCGGTGTGGCCATCCCCGCCGGGGATGCCGCCCTCCGGGGCAACAAGAAGCGGCTCAGCTTCTATACCCTCACCGAAAACGACCTGAACAGCGTGACCGCCCCCACCGCGATCGTCGACGCCTTCGCCAACACCGACATCGTTGTCCTCTACGACCGGAACGGCGACGGCGTCATCAACGGCACCGGCCCCGACGAGTCCGGAAACGCCGTTCTCGCCGTCGGCGGCCTGAACCCCAGCCCCGCGCTCACCTTCCCCATCCGCGCCCCCGTGGTGTTCTACTCCGCCGGGCGCGGCTCCTCCACCAACGACATCATCTACAGCTGGAAGTGAGCCCCGGGCCACTCCGCTCCGCGCCTGACATGAAAAGCCCCCGCGCCGCCTTTACCCTCGTCGAGCTGCTCGTCGTCATCGGCCTCATCGCCGTGCTCAGCGGCGTGCTCGGTCTCGCCCTGGGTCGGGGCAACAGCGGCGCCGCCCTTCAATCGGCCCAGTCCACCGCCTCGGCCCTCGTCGCCGGCGCCCGCGCCCAGGCCGCGACCAGCTTCAGCGATGCCGGACTCTTCGTGAACGTCACCCCGGCCTCCGACGGCTTCCTCAGCGAGTTCTACATCGCCACCTGGAATGGCACGGAGTGGATCGCCCGGGGCGACCCCTCCCGCCTGCCCTCCAGCATCTACCTCGTGCCCGAAAACAGCGCCTTCCCGGGCAACGTCAGCTTCGACGGCGATACCCCTTGGTCCAACGAGCGCCGCAGCGCCGCCTTCGTCGCCGGCGCCCGCCAGCTGAAGGCCACCAACGGCACCACCGACATCGGCCCCGACAGCTACCGGCTCGTGGCCCGCTTCAACCCCCGCGGCAGCACCAACACGACCGACACCCTCCGTCGGCTCGTCTTTGCCGCCGCCCAGCGCAGCGACGCCACCACCCTCCGCTTTGACAACGCCGACGCCCTCCGCGGCATGACGATCAGCAATTACGGCATCCCCACGCTCATCCATGAAGCCGCCGCGTTTAACTAAGATTTCCTCGCCCGGCTCCCGCCTCCGCCGCCGCGCCTTCTCCCTCGTCGAGGTCGTCGTCGCCATCGGCATCTTTGCCCTCGCGCTCGCCTCCGTCGTCGGCCTCGTCGCCGCCGTCACCAAACGAGTCAACGAAGTCAGCGAGTCCGACGACGCCTCACGGCTGCTCGTCAACCTCCAGGCCAAGCTCCAGGCCGTCTCCTTCGCGGATATCCGCGCCTACATGGGCGACGTCACCGGCAAATCGGCCGACAATCGCATTTACGCCAGCCGCGACGGCAGCCTCCTCGGCCGCGGCGATCAAACCGCCGTGTGGAATGTGAACGGTACCGCCGGCATCCAGGCCGAAGAAGACGCGCTCAAGTACTTCCTCGTCGAGATGCGCCCGAACGAGCTCTCCGATCCGAACGACGACGCCACCGCCGGCTACCTCGCCTTTACCGTGCGCCTCATTTACCCCGCCTACCTCGGGGACGGCACCCCGGTCACCGACTCCTCCCAGCAGAGCATCCTCGTCATGCCCGTCGCCGTCACCCGCTGAGCAGCCCGCCCGCCCCTCCGCTCGCGCATGAAATCCGCCCCCCCCGCTTCCCCTGGCCGCCCCCGCGGCTTTACCGTCATCGAGCTCCTCGTCGCCGTCGGCGTCACGGCCATCCTCGTCGCGCTCATGGTCAGCATCAGCCTGAACGTGCTCGGCGCGTGGAACCGCTCCTCCGGTCTGCTGACCACCAACGGCACCGCCCGCACCGCCCTCGACCAGCTTTCCCAAGACCTCAGTAGCGCCGTGCTCCGCCGCGACGGCAACGTGTGGCTGGCCGCCACCATCCAGCGAGATCCGCCCGGCGACGGAGATGCCGACACCGACCTTGCCGATTGGGGCAACAGCGATAAACCCTCCGGCACCGTCGCCGACGACTCTCTCGCTCTCGGCACCGCCACCGTCGCCCCGCCGATCAACGAGCTCCGCTTTGGCAAGGCCGGCGTCTGGCTCCGCTTCTTCACCACTCCGCCCGCCGCCAACGGAGGCGCGCTCGAAGACGTGTCCGCGCCCCGCGCGGTCGCTTACCAGATCGTCCGTCGTAATCTCGGCACCGCCGCGAACCCGCAGTTTGCCTATCAGCTGTTTCGCTCCGAAGTCCGCCCCTACTCCGACGTCGCCGCCGAGCAGCCCCGCTCCACCTTCGGCTTCGGCTACAACCTCTACTCGACCGCTCCCCAGAGTTACAACGCGACGAATAATCCCGGGGCCGACCAGCGCGCTGCGACCATTCGCAACCCCCGGCCGGAGCAACTCATCGGGAACGATGTGATCGATTTTGGCCTGCGCCTTTTCGAGCGAAACGCCGCCGGCGCTCTGGTCGAAGTGTTTCCCGTCAACCGTCGCGCGAGCCCGGTGGGTGTCGTGGCTTCGGTGGCGACCGCGCCCTTGGCCTATGCGGCCACGACTGGTGGCGGCGAGCTGACGGATTTTGGTAATCCGAGCGCCACCACCCGCGGTTTTCCGGTCGCCGCGGAGATTCTCGTCCGCGTGCTCACGCCCGAAGGAGTCCGCCTGATCCAGGCTTTTGAGGAAGGGTTGACCACTCGCCCCCCCGGCTTCGCCAACGACGGCGAATACTGGTGGGATATCGCCGACAAGCACTCCCAAGTCTTTACCCGTTACGTTGAGATAAAGTCCCGCCCCCTCTGATTTTTGGCCCTCGCGCCCCAGGAAACTCTCCCTGCCGCCGCCCCGTTATTGCCATGCCTGCATCCGCTACTTCTTACCCCGCACACTCCGATCCCCGCCGCCGCGGCTTCGCGCTGATCATCACCGTGGTGTTGGTGGCTTTTGTGGTGCTGATCTTGGTCGGCCTGGCCACCTTTACCCGCGTCGAGACGAGTGTGGCGGAAAACAGCGCCAAGCTGGGTGCCGCCCGCCAAAACGCCCTCGTCGCCCTCAACATCGCCCTCGGTAAACTCCAAGAGACCGCCGGCCCGGACGAACGCGTGACCGCCACGGCCGAAGCGAGTGATGCCGGCGCGGTGGACGGCGCGCGCTACTGGACCGGCGTGTGGGATACCTCGGGCAGTAACACCGTCCCCGACGAAGGATGGCTCGTTAGCGGCACCAACCCCTCGCCCACCACCGCCATCGCCCACATCGCTACCCCCACTCCCGCGCAAAATGCCGTCACCCTCGTCGGCGACAACACCGCCGACCTCGCCGACCTCCGCGTCACCGTCCCGCTTACCGATCTCCGCGTCCCCGAAAGCCAGATCCCCGGCCTCGGCACCGGCGCCGCGCTCACCACCATCGGCCGCGTCGGCTGGTGGGTCGGCGACGAAGGCGTGAAAGCCTCGATGGCGCTCCCGCTCCAAGTCGATATCCCCACCTACGCGCCCTACGATACGGCGACCGCTCGCCGTATCCTCCGCACCCAAGTCCCGATGGGCCCGCAGGATTTTGTCACCAACGATGCCAGCTCGACCGACACCGCGGCGGGCTTCGACCCGCTGATCAACACTGCCGCAGCCATGCGAGCGGTTCTCACCCGCGAGCAGGGGGGATTTCTGGAGCGTATCTCTGGTTCCGACCCACTTCCCGACCAGTGGAAAGAAAACTTTCACCACTGGACCACGGTTAGCCACGGCGTTTTGGCCAAAACGACCGGCGGAGGCGGTCTGAAAGAAGATTTGTCGCGCGACCCATCCTTGCTCGGCCCCGCCTTCGTCTCGTGGGCCGGCAGCGGCCACCTCCGCCCAGACAACGATAACGTCCCTAATCAGCCTCTCTCCGGCGCAGACGATGCTCGCCGTACCCACCGCCTCACCGCGGAGACCTCGTCGAGCTCCCCCGATTTCCGCCAGAAGGTCGCGCCAGTAATCTCGGATTTTTGGATTCAATTTGCTGGGTTTCATACCGCCACCTTTCAACCCAGGATTCGCTCCACGGCGATCGTTACCTTGTGGAATCCATATAGTTCGGGATTAGTTATCGATACCGACCTTATCCTGGAAGTACGGAACCTCCCGACCATCAACTACGTTTGGAGGACCACCACCCCTGCCGTCACTTTTCCCGTCTCGGTCGATTTGAATAGCGCCTATCAAGCGGTATCGGGTGGCTCGAACGGGATGCGCCTCCGACTTAAGCGCCCCAGCGGGAACTCCATCTATTTGCGGCCCGGAATGATGATCTCTTGGAGCTCCAGGCTCAGTACGGACGCCAGTCGGGTTAGTTCTGCCTTAGAAATGTCAGAAGTTAACACCAAATTGCTCGTTCCACAAATCACCTCTAACCCTGCTGGAGAGGGCTTTTGGGAATACACTCCTTCAGGCGCCCCGACTTTCACCAGCGCCCCGCAAGTATCTTGGGCCCAGAACGCAAGCGCTAATCTACGCCTTGTTCTCCAGACGGATGAGGCCACTCCGACGGAACTATCGAACGCCGCTATGCCGCCTTTTGATCCGGCCAATCAGGGCTTTACCACTTCCACGCAGCTGAGGAGGATTGGCTACGCC
>JBILUB010000388.1:0-3035 GCA_044371245.1 Opitutaceae bacterium | reverse complement strand
TTCAACAAATGACGCCGGCGGACCTTACCCCTGGCAATTGGTGGTGGGAGCAACCAAACTTCGACCCCCGGTCTCCACGATCCCAAGATTACATGGGATTTAACGGGATCGATACAGTTGCGACCTCCTACAACACAGCTTTCAACTCCGGCATTGGTCCTGCGGGGGCCTTTTTGATTAAGACGTCATCAAGCCCCTCAAACAACGAATACCGAGATGTTCCGCTTTTTGAGCTTCCGCGTCTCCCCGTACTTTCGCTCGGCCAGCTGCAGCACATTCGGATCGACGGAGAGCCCGCCTTTGCAGTGGGGAACACATGGGGACAGGGAGGCGACGCCTTCGGAAGGCTCTGGGACGACTATTTTTTCTCTGGGTTGACAACCCAAGTAGTCGGCGCGATCGGCCCGCAGTCTCCCTTGCCCTTCTTCCATCTGCGTTCTTTAGCCTCTGATAACGCCACCCTTGCAGGGCTAAATGCCGATACTGCCGAGGACCTGCTGCTCGCTGGCGCATTTAACATCAACTCGACCCGCCGTGAGGCCTGGCGCGCCTTCCTCCAATCGCTCCGACCCTTCGCCGGTGCGCCGGGCAGCCCCGACGCCTGGCGCGAAGTGAATAATCTAGCATCAGGGACGACGGGTGCCGGTCCGGGTGACGAAAGGATCTTCCGCGACGGCACACGCGGAGATCGCACCTCAGCCGCCGCCGAAGAGGAGACCGCCAGCCGGGCGTCCGGCTTTGCCCGTTTCCCTCAAACCGCTCAGGAAATTAATGAGTTCGATACGACTGCAGGTACAGCAACACTTGCCCCCGACCCTAATCTTTATCGTGTCCGCTACCGGAGCGGCATCCGGGCCGGCGACGATTACAACAACAACCAGCAAGCCGTGGTGCGAAACCTCACCCGGGATCAAATCGATGAGATGGCTGACGAACTCACCGGACTGATCGAGACTCACATCCGTGCTAACGGCCCCTTCCAGTCGATGGCCGATTTTCTCCGCGCCCGCGGAGGGGTGTTCAACAACCGCAGCCCCATCGAAGAGGCGATTTTCCTCGCCGGAATAAACGCCCGCGTGAACACCTTAGACCCCACTGCCAATCCCCCTGCCAATCCTCCGGGCAGCACTTGGAATGATGGGTTTTCCTCTTCGTGGCTTAGTCAGGCCGATGTGCTGACTGCGCTTGGCACTCAGATGCAGGCGCGCAGCGACACCTTCGTCATCCGCGCCTACGGCGACGTGATCAACCCCGTCACCGAAGAGGTCGATGGCCGCGCTTGGTGCGAAGCGCGCGTCCAGCGCCTGCCGGACGACGCCAACCCCGCGGTGCTCGGCCGGCAGTTTAGGATCCTCGAATTCCGTTGGTTGGCACCTTCCGACATATGATCCGTTTTGTCTCCCTTCTCCTCGCCTTCTTCTGTTTGGGGGCTTGCCCTGCATGGTCGCAGACTCCCGCGACGCCCGCGCCAGTCGTGAGGATCGATTTCTCGGTCTTCGCCGCCGAGCGTTATTCGGATTTTCATTTTGAGCCGAGGCCGGGGGTCGCGCCGGTGAATCTGGAATTCTTTACCGCTCAACGCTCAAAGGTTTATCGTTATGAGGGACCTTTGCCACTGACCTTTTTCCGGCTCAACGCCGATGGCACGCGCACGGTGGTCGGCTCGGTCGCCTCGTTGCCACCGGAGACGACACGTGTCTTGGTGCTCTTCTTTCCCGAATCGGCGAACTCCGAAACGATTCGGGCGGTGGTGTTTCCCGACGATACCAAGACCCTGCCCTATAGGCACGTAAACATCCTGAATGCCACGGGTATACCCCTGCTCGCCAAGATCGGGGATTCTCAAGTCAACCTGGGTCGTGGACTTTCTGCCGCCTTTCGGGCTCCGCCTCCCACCGACCCGATCCAGGTCGCGATGAGAATTGAGGACAGGACACCGATTGTTTGTACGTCGGCGGTGGAGTTGGAGGGCCGTTCGCGGGCCACCTTGGTATTGTTTCCACCCAAGAGTCGCAACCGTCCTCTGCTGCCTTCGCGGCTGTTGATCGAAGAGTTTGAACCTGATCCCTCCGTCCCCGCCGAAAACATTCCCCGATAACCCATTCGAATGGGGTCAGGCCGATTTTTGTTAGGTGGTGGCCTTGAATTTGGACATAACGCCACTAGTTATGCGTTATGGCGCGAAAACTGAGAATTGAGTTTCCCGGCGCGGTTTACCACGTGATCAACCGGGGTAACTACCGCCGGGATTTGTTTCTCTCGGCGGGCGAGGCGGGAGCCTTCGTCAGAACTTTGGAAGAAGCGGCCGAGAGCTATGGCTGGCGGATTTACGCCTATGCGTTGATGCGCAATCATTACCACGTCGCGCTTCAGACCCCGCAGCCCAACCTGGTCGAGGGCATGCACTGGCTGCAGACGACGTTTGCGACGCGTTTCAATCGTTTGCACCGCGAGCGTGGACACCTTTTTCAGGAATTTAAGGGACAGGTTTAAAATACGGGTGTGGATGACGTTTTCAGCCACCATTCGTTATCTCGATAGCACCGCCTCGACCTCCGTTTACACCCCAGCGCCCACCCATGCGAAATTCCCGGATCAAAGCCCCCACCGCCGAGCGCGACTCGGTTTACCACTGCATGACGCGCACGGTGAACGGAGCTTTCCTCTTCGACGATCCAGCCAAGGAAATCCTGCGCAAACAGCTCTGGCAGATCGCCGACTACTGCGGCGTGCAACTCCTCACCTTCGCCATCCTCTCCAACCACTTCCACGTTCTCCTCCGGGTGCCCCAGGCCGCCGCCATCCCCGACACCGAACTGCTCCGCCGCTACTCCGTCCTCTACCCCAAGCCCACTCGCTTCCAGCAGGCCCAACTTGAGGTCGTGCAAGCCTGGCTGCGCAACGGCGACCCCGAAGGCGAGGCCTTGAGGTGGCCCCCGGAAGTTGGACAGGGGGAGAGATTAAACCCAAAGGAGATCCAAGATGTCGAAGAAACGTCGTTCATTCAGCGCCGAGTTTAAGGCGCAGGTGGGGCT
>JBILUB010000106.1:0-7784 GCA_044371245.1 Opitutaceae bacterium | reverse complement strand
GAACAAATACGCCGCGCCGGCCGCCCCGCTCCACCCCAGCAAGCCCAGAAGCAGCACGCAAACCAGCGCCTGCGCCCAGGCGACACGCACCCGCACACCCGCGCTGCTTCGTTGCACCGAAAAGGGTAGCAAACGTCGCCAGCCCTTGGCGGGCCCGGTGTTCTGGGGCGCGGGCACGAGCTTTGCGGACTTCGCGGAGCCGCCGGGGACTACTGGGTGGGGATCGGACATTTACGCCAAAAAACTCCACGAGCTCGGCGCGGGAGGCAAACTCACAGATGCCCCTGCACCACCGGGGCGGCGACTACGCATCCCTTGGCCGTCGGTAAAACCGTCGCCATAACGTGACAAAAGACGCAGCGCATCTGCAATTGACAGGGGCCCCAAAATCCCTCCCGTAGGGAACTTCCCTCGGCTTTACCACCGGCAAACAACACCCAAGTTCGTTCCAATGTAAGCTTGCCACGTAATTTTAATCCAAGCAATCCAACGTCCTCCCCAACCTCTTTTCACCTATGATCACCAAGCGTCGTCTGGCTCTTCTGTCCTCCCTGTCCGCCGCTCCCCTTATCGCTGCGCCTTTCATGGCCATCGGCGATAACGCCGAGCTCTTCCTCACCGCCCGCACCGAGGTGCGCGCCGAAGACAACGTCACCTTCAGCTCTTCAAATGAGATTGAAGATGAGGTATTTGAGGTGACCCCCGGCATCGAGGTTCTCTTCGGCAAGAGCTCGCTCACCAAGGGCTCCTTCTCCGCCTACGAGCGCCTCACCGCCTACGCCGACAACAGCGACCTGAACAGCGATCTCACCAACCTCGTTTTCGACTCCTCCTACGAGGGCGCGAAGCTCTCCCTCGGCGCCAACGCCTCCTTCCGCGAACTCAACCAAAACAGCCGCGACGCCCGGGGCGCGACCCTCGTCCGCCGCGATACCTATGCCGCCGGTGTGGATGGGGAGTATGCCCTGTCTGAGAAGTCGAAGCTCGGCCTTGGCCTGGGCTACAACAGCACCGACTACAAGTTCAGCAGCTTCACCGACCAATCCAACGTTGAGGTTCCGGTTAACTACTACTTCGCCATCTCCGAAAAAGTCGACCTCAGCGCCGGCGCCCGCTACCGTCAAAACGACGTCGACGCCGCCAACGCGGACTCCGAAGACTACTACTTCAACGTCGGTGCGCGCGGTGAATTCACCCCGAAGCTCAGCGGCCTTTTCACCGTTGGCTACAACGTGCGCGAGCCCGACGCGGCCGGCGCGGACGACGAGTCCAGCATCGGCTTGAACGCCGGCTTCACCTACGCCTACTCGCCCAAGACCCTCCTCAGCCTCGACCTCAGCAACGACTTCGAGACCGGCTCCGACGCGAGCGGCTACGAGACCGCCGCCATCACCTTCGGCGCCCGCACCGAGATCTCCGCCGCCTGGGCCGTCAGCGGCACCCTCGGCTACTCTCAGTACGACTACCTCGCCAGCTCCCGCGAGGACGACTACCTCGTCGCCGGCCTCGGTCTCACCTACACCTACAACGAGTACCTCAGCTTCAACGCTTCCTACAGCTACAACGACAACAGCTCCGATCTCGCTGGTGCTGAGTTCACCGCCAACGTGATCCGTCTCGGCGCCAACTTCCGCTACTAAGCGCTGGCTTTCCAGGTCGCTTTCCCATTCAGGAACAACGGGAGAAGATTTCGGTCTTCTCCCGTTTTCGTCTCTATGCGCCTCCACCTCCTCCCCCGCCGCCTTTTTCTTCTCCTCGCCGCCTCGTTCGTGTTTCTCGGAGGGCCGATGGCGCTGCGCGCTGCCGACGCCAAGCTCCCCACCGACGCCAACTCCGCCGCGACGACCAACACCGACTACCTCCTCCGACCCTCTGACATTCTTCAGGTCAAGGTCTTCCAAGAAGAGGATCTCACCCGCGAGGTTTCGGTCTCACAGGAATACACCGTCTCGCTCCCCCTCGTCGGCACGGTCGACCTCCGCAAACGCACGGTACGGCAAGCCGAAGAGCTCATCCGCCAGCTCTACGACCGGGATTTCCTCGTGAACCCCCAGGTCACCGTGATCGTCCTCCGCTACGCCGAGCGCAGCGTCAACGTCATCGGCATGGTCAACCAGCCCCAGGCGGTGCCCTTCCCCGCCGAGCGAGGCCTTACCCTCCTCGAAGCCGTGGCCCGCGCCGGCGGCTTTAACCGACTGGCCAACCGCTCCGCCGTGAAGATCACGCGCACCGACGCCGAAGGCGTCAGCACCACCTTCACCGTCAACGCCGAGAAACTGCTCTCCGCCAAGTCCTCGGACCTCTGGTCGCTCCAAGTCGACGACGTCGTCTACGTCCCCGAAAAATTCTTCTGATCGGTCTCGCCGCGGACCGCTATTTCCCGTCCGTTGGACCGATTGCCCCTCACTCATGGATTCGAATTCTAAGCATGCGCCCGGCTCCGGCCCGGGTGACTATGGTTCCTACGGCTACCCCGCCACCGGCTACGGCGAGAGCTCGGCGCAACGCAGCCTAAACGACTACCTCCTCATCCTGCGCGAACGCGTCTGGTACGTCGTGGTCGTCTTCCTCGTCGTTTTCTCCTCCGCGCTGGTTTACACCTTCAGCCAGACAAAGATCTTCGAGTCCATCGCCAGCGTCCAAATCCTCCGCCAAGACCCGCGGGTGATGGAGACGGAGACCGTCATCGACACCACGGTCCGCACCACCGAGGACCTCAACACCCTCGTGAAAGTGATGGAGAGCCAGCTCATCATCGACCGCGTCAACCAACGCATCACCGGCGACGAGCTGCGCGAGTTCATGGCGCCCTACGAAAAAGGCCGTTGGGGCGAGCCACTCACCCCCCGAGAGGTCCTCGGCCTAAACCGCCGCATCAACCCCCTCCGCCTCAGCCTCGTGGTCCAGGTTTCCTACCGCCATCCCGACCCCGTCATCGCCGCCCGCACCGCCAACATGTTCGTCGACGAGCTCATCCAGTGGAGCTCCCGACTGCGCATCGACGGCACCATCCGCGGCGTCGAAGACCTCCAGATCCGCGTCGAACAACAACGCAAACGCGTGGACGAGCAGGCCACCGCCCTCGCCGAGTACCGCCGCCAAAACGACATGGTGTCCCTCGACCAACGACGCGACATCGTCACCGAAACGCTCAAACAGCTCAGCCTCTACGTCACCCAAAATTCCGCCCGCCTCCTCGAGGCCGAGATCCGCCACAAACAGGTCCAGGAACGTGTCGCCGCCGGAGGCGACCTGAGCGAACTTCCCTTCATCGCCGAAAATCTTCTCATCGCCCGCCTCACCCAGGAAGTGGCCTCCCAGAAGATCGCCCTCGCCCAGCTCCGAGAGCGCTACCGCGAGAGACACCCGAGCATGATCGAGGCCGCCAACTCCCTCGCCCAGGCCGAGCGGGAACTCGCCCGCGCCCTCAATTCCGCCGCCGCTTCCGTCGCCGCCGACTTCGAGAGCGCCAAACGCAACGACTTCGAAGCCCGCCAAGCGCTCAAACGCGCCGAGGAAGACACCCTCAACCTCGACCGCCTCAACGTCCAGTATCAGGCCCAGGAACGGGAATTCCTCATCAACCAGGAAATCCTCACCGAAATCGTCGGCCGCCTGCGCGAGACCAACATGATGGGCACGATGGAGCTCCAAAACGTCGTCAAACTCGACACCGCGATCCCCTCCGCTCCCAACCGCTACGCCGAGCCGAACATCCCCCTCAACATCGGCATCGGCGTCTTCGGGGGCCTCGGCCTCGGCCTCGCCTTCGCCTTCTTCGTGGCCTTCATCGACGACCGCGTGAAGAGCTCCTTCGACATCGAGTCCGTCGTCGGCCTCCCCCTCCTCGGCATCGTGCCGCAAATCAAAAAAATGGAGCAACCGGACAAGGCGCAGATCGTCGTGAACAACGCCGACCGCCAAGTCGCCGAGGCCTTCCTCACACTCCACTCCAGCCTCCGACTTCGCGACGACGCCAAAGACGCCAAGGTCATCCTCACCACCTCGACCATCCCCGGCGAAGGCAAATCCTTCACGACCACCAACCTCGCGCTCACCTATGCCGCTCATGGCGACCGCGTTTGCGTGGTGGACTGCGACCTCCGCAAGCCGAACATCCACAAATCCTTCCGCCGCGAGAACCTCAAGGGCGTGATCGACGTCTGCACCGGCGCGCTGACCCTCGACGAAGTTATCCTCCGCGACGTTCACCAAAACCTCGACGTCATCACCACCGGCGGTCGGGCCAAGAATCCCACGCAGATCCTGAACAACAAAACCTTCGAGATCATGATCTCGGATCTGCGCAAACGCTACGACCGCGTCTTCATCGACACGCCCCCCCTCGCGGCCGTGTCCGACGCCCTCGTCGTGTTGCCCCTCGTCGACGGCTCCATCTTCACCATCTTCTTCAACAAGGTCCGCCGTAAGGCCGCTCAAGCAGCCGCCCGCCGTCTCCTCGAGTCCAACGTCACCTGCTTCGGCGCCGTGCTCAACGGCCTCAACCTCGCCGTATCCGGTTACTACTACGCCCAGTACTACGACAAATCCTACAAGGACTACTACGTGGTCGCGTCCGACGACGACACGCCCACCCGCGACGACAAACCCGCCAAGATCGAGGCCTGATCCGCGCTCTCCGGCTCGCCGCAAACTCATCCCCTTCGCCCCCGCGCCCCTCCGGCCGGGGGCTTTTTCCTTCCCCCAATTCCGCGGCTCTTCGCCCGCCAACCCCCGGATTCGCTCCCGCCCCTGGGCGCTGTCTTAAAAGTAAACCGATGCTTCGCGAGGCGGAAAAAGACAGCGCCTAGCGCAGGCGCTCGAGCCGCTGCACCCACTCCTCCGCCAGCGCGGGCGCCCACAAGGCACCCTTGGAACCGAGCCCGTTCAACACGCCCTCCCGCCCCGTGGCCCCGGGTAGCCAATCACTACGCGGCCGCCGATCGTGAGAGCTCATTCGACGCCCGGCCAACACCCCCGCCTCGGCCCAGGTCAGCTCCGCCAGCAGTCGCCGCACACTCCTGCGCAGCGCCTCCCGCCGCACCACCCGCTCCGACTCCTCGCGCACGAAGCTCGCCCCCGCCCAGGCCCTTCCCGCACCCAGCGGCAGCACCCACACCCCGTCATGCCGCACCACCGCGGGATCCCAAGACCCGCCACTCACCGTCAAGTCCAGCGTCTCCCCCTCCACCGCGACCAGTTCCGCCAGGCGCCGCTCTTCCGACCCGATGCACCAGATCAGCGGCCCCTCTCCCCCTCGCCACGCACCCTCCGGACAAACCTCCTCCCGCAAGCGTCCCCGTGAGGCCCACTGACGCCTTCCCTCCTCGATCAAGGCCGGTAAATCCACCCGCCAGGCCCCCTCGATCCACGCACCCTCTTTGTCCAGGGAGGCCGACTCGACCCAAGGGCTCAATTCACCCCGCTTCACCTTGGCCTCCACCAGGCGAGCCTCCTCCGCATCCCGCCAAAAGCGGCGGATCCGTAGCTCGGTGATGAACCGCCGGCCCCAAGCCCTCTCCATCGCCGCGTAACACTCGCGCGCCTGCCTCGCCCGCTCCATCCAGCCCGGCGCCACCGCCCAGCGCAGCCCGGTCACCGGACTCACCAGTCCCGCCCCCACCCGCGAGGCCGCTCCGGCGTGGCCCCGATCGATCAACTCCACCCCATACCCCGCCCGCTCCAAAGCCCAGGCCAACACCGTGCCGGCCAAACCCTGCCCGACCACGCGTACCACCGACCGCGCACTCATGCGCGCAGCGCGCCCGCCCTCGTCCAGCCAAGCGACTTCACCGATCCCCATCCACGCGCCCAAGCTGTCGATAATCCTGCCCCGATCGGCTGCCCTGCGCCCCCGGCCCTGCCCCGACCACGAAGCGACCGATCGGGAAAAGGCTCCGCCACCCCGCCACAACAGCCCGGCGCCAGATCAGGATGCAGCCCGGAAGCGCGCATACCCCTCCTCAGCTCCGGCAGGAACAATCGCCGGCCCCGCAGCCGTCCCCCGAGTGCACATGCCCGTGCTCACACTCCTCCGGCTAGGCCGCGCGCACCGCCAACACCTCCACCTCAAACTCGAGATCGAGGCCCGCCAGGGGATGATTGGCGTCCAACAGCAATTCCTCACCCTCCACCCCTCGCACCGTGACGATCGGCGCAAAGGCGTCCGATCCCGCGCGAAACTGGTCACCCGGCTTCACCTCGCCCTCGATCGGCAGCAAAGCGCGCAACACCCTTTGCACCTGGGCCTCGTCCCGCTCGCCGTAAGCCTTGGCCGCCGGCACGCCGATTTTCGCCCTGGTCCCCGCCGCCAGACCGCGCAGGCCCTCCTCGAGCCCCTCCACGATCTGCCCCGCCCCTTCCAGAAAAACGATCGGGTCACCGCCGAGGGACGCATCGATGACGGCGCCTCCAGGATCGCGCAACGTGTAGTGAAAAGTGACGACATTCCGGCTCATGCCGTGTCAGGCAAGGCGCCACCGCCCCGGGCGCCAAGCGCCGAATCAGCCCGCCGCGCTCAGCCCTCCGCCCTCAGCACCTCGAGCGGCGGGCGCCGCAGCAGCCCCCGCTGCGTCAACAAGCCCACCCCCACCGTCAAACCCGTCACCGCGGCACCCGTCGCCCAGACCGGCGCCCACGGCAACACCGGACTCGCCTTGAAAACGAACACCGCCACCGCCGCCCCGCCGCCCACGGCGAGCAGCGCACCGGTCGCTCCCGCCATCAGACCCAGCGCCATCAACTCGGCGATCAATGCCGTCCTCACCTGGGCGCCGCTGGCCCCCAGCGTGCGCAGCAACACCGCCTCCCGGACCCGCTGCTCCCGCCCGGCCGCCAGCGCCCCGGCCAGCACCACCACCCCGGTCGCCAGCGTGAAAAGCGCGATGAAACGCACCGCCAGCTCCGCCTTGGCGAACACCGCGTCCAGCGACTCGATCACCAATCCGAGATCCAGGATCGAGACATTCGGAAAGCCCGTGGAGACCGCACGCTGCACCGCCGCGTTCAGTCCCGCCTCCTCCGCCCGCGCCGCCAGCACGTGAAATTTCGGCGCCGCCTCCAGGACCCCCGTCGGAAAAAGCACGAAGAAATTCGGCGACATCCGCCGCCACTCCACCTCGCGCAGGCTCGCCACCCGTGTGCGCAGCGGCACGCCCTGGACGTCCCACTCCAGCTCGTCCCCCAGCCCGATTTGCAAGTCCTCGGCCAGCCCCTGCTCGACCGAGATCGGCACCGCCCCCCCGCCCAGGTCCGCACCCGCGCTCCCCTCCGTCCATCGCGTCACCCACTCTCCGGCCACGACCCGCTCCGTATCCGCCGGCTCACTACGATAACTCGAACGATACTCGCGCCGCAGAGTCCAGCCCGGCACCCCCGCCGCACGATCGCGCAACAACTCCTCCACCGTCCGCCCCCTCAGCCCGGCCAGACGCATCGTGACGATCGGGGCCTCGGCCACGACCGGGGCGCCCGCCCCGGCCAGCGTGCTCCTCAGCCCCTCCAACTGATCATCCTGCACATCGAAAAACAACAGATTCGGCCGTCCCTCCGCCCCCGCGAAGCGGATCTGCCCGAGCAAAGCCCCCCGCGAAAAAGCCAGCGTCAACAGCAGAAACGCGCCCAGACCGAGCGCGACCACCAGGCGCGCCGTGCGATTGCCCGGTCGATACAGATTGGCCAGCCCCTGCCGCACCGCAAAAGGCAGACCGACCAGCCGCCCCGCCGCCCGCCGCATCACGGCCATCACCCCACGCGCCACCCCCGCCAAGGCCAGCGCCGCCACC
>JBILUB010000105.1:0-7807 GCA_044371245.1 Opitutaceae bacterium | reverse complement strand
CAGCAGCGGCATGTACGTGCGACTCGCCTTCGCCGTCGCCGCCCACCTCGAGCCCGAGATCCTCATCATCGACGAGGTGCTGGCCGTGGGTGACGCCGCCTTCCAAAAAAAGTGCCTCGGCAAAATGGAGGAGGTCGCCCGCGGCCAGGGGCGGACCATCCTCTTCGTCAGCCATAACGAGGCCTCCGTCCGGCGCCTCTGCTCCAGCGCCCTTCTGCTTCACCACGGCGGAGTGCAGGCCCGCGGCCCCACCGAGCAGGTGCTGGCCACCCAGCGCCCCGCCCCCGACGCCGGCCTCGCCGGCCTGCGCACCGACCTCGTGCGTGACCACGGTCGCGGCGCCGTCATCCTGCGCTCCCTGCGTGTCGGCGGCGACGGCCCGCCCCTCCGCGGCGGGAGCGACCAACTGATCGTTCACCTCGAGACCGAGGGCGCGTCCGACCAGCTCTTCGCGGTCGAGATCACCGTGCATTCGGAACAGCTCGCCCCCTTGTTTCTCTTCGCGCCCCACCTCTCCTCCGGCGAGCGCCCCCCCCTGCACCGCGCCGGGGTGTCCCTGCGCGTCGAGTTGCCCCTGCCACCCCTCGCCTCGGGCACCTATTTTTTGACCATCCAGCTCGTCCGTCCACTCGAGGAGGTCCACGCCCACTACGGCACGATCGCCTCTTTCCGGGTCGAGCATCCCGCCTCCGGTCTTCACGGTTGGCGCTTCGAACAGTCCAGGAACCAAGGCTGCCTCCTGCTCGAGGGCCGCTGCCACGTCGGACCATGAACCGCGTGCTCTACTACACCTGCCACCATCCGCGGGCGGACGCGGCCTTCTGGGGCGAGACCCGACGCCACCTCGCCGGGCGCGGCCACTCGCTCACGATCCTTGGCACCCCGGGCGACCCCACCCTCGCGCCCGAGGATGGCCCGCTCGCGGTCTGGACTCCCCGGTCGACGACCCAGCTCCGCCACCACCTCGAGGACCACCTCGATTGGTCCCACCTCGAGACCTGCGCCCGCGGCTACGGCGAGCCGTTCGACCGAGAACGGGTGCTCGACGAGGCGCTCAGCCTCCTCCTCCAACTCGCCATCGAGCGCCCCCGGCTGCTCCTTCTCTACAACGACCGCCGCCGCCTCGGAAATCTCCTTCGCCAACTCGCCGTCCGCTACCGGCTGCCCTTTCTCGTCGTCGAGCGACTACCCTGGCCGGGATGGATCTCGGTCGACCCCGACGGCATGCTCCTCGACTGCTCCTTCCTGCGCCTCCCTCCGGCGCCCGATACCGCGGCTCTCGCCCGCGTCGCCGACTTTGAACGCCTCGCCGGCAAAAACGCCTCGACGTGGTGGGCTCAGCCCCGCTCCTCCGCCACTGAGCTTCGCCAGCTCCTCCCCGCCGGGAAAAAGATCCTCCTCTTTGTCCACCAGGTCGACCAAGACGCCCAAAACTTCGCCTACAACCCCCACTTCGCTGACAACGCCTCCGCCCTCGCCTGGACCCTGGGCCAGCTCCCCGCCGACGGCTCGGTCTTTATCCTCGGCAAACACCACCCCAAAGCCCCCTCCCCGCCCGCCCTCTACCAAGGCATCCTCGGCCGCCGTGGTCTCTGGACGAGTGAACATGCGATCGAGGATTGTCTCGCCGCCGCCGACGCGATCATCGCCGTCAACTCCTCGCTCCTCTTCGAGGCCATCCTAACCGGCAAGCCCGTCGCCAGCCTCGGTCGCACCATGCTCGACCATGCGCAGGTCTTCGCGCGGCTCGAGTCACCCGCGGACCACGGCTTCATCTCGCGCCTGCTCGCGACTCCCGCCGCCGAGCTCCAACTCCGCCTCGAGCGCTATCGCCACCACACCGCCCACGCCTTTGCCCACGCCTTCTGCCTCCGCCACGAAGCGAGCCCCACCACGCGCGATCGCGGCCCCGCGGCCCTCGCCGAGCACATCATCGCCGCGTGCGCCCGCGCGCCCCTGGGCGACACCGACCTCCTTACCCGCGACGCGCAGGACGTGCTCCACTCCACCCTCGAGCTCCATAGCGCCCTCGCCCGCTCCCGACTCGTCCGCGGCGCCCGGGCCCTCGGACGCGCCCTCGCACCCGTGAGAAAAATCCTCTCCCGCCTCCCCGGACGTCCGTGAACATCGCCCTCCTCAGCTACGAGTTCCCCCCCGCCGTCGCCATCGGCGGCATCGGCACCTACGCCGGGCAACTTGTCCCCGCGCTCTGCGCCCGAGGCTGCCGCGTCCACGTCTTCGCCGCCGGCCCCGCCGGACAGCCCGAGGCTGTGCCCGAGCGCTGCACCGTCCACCGGGTGCCCGCCCGCGATCGCCTCGATTTTTCCACCGCTCTCCTCCCCTCGCTCCTTTACGCCCATCGGTCCGCTCCCTTCGATCTGATCGAGGCGCCGGAGATCGGCCCCGAGGGCCTGCCCGCATTCGAGGCCTTGCCCTCGGTCGCACGCGTGCTCCGGCTGCACACCCCCTCCTTCCTCGTGCGTTCGCTCGGCTACGAGCCACCCGCCCTCCACCGCAGACTTCGCTTCCTGCTCGGCGCACTGCGCCGCGGCCGCTGGCAAACCCTCGCCCGAGCTCCCTACGACCCGGGCACCGATCCGGAGGCATGCTGCGCCCGCCTCGCCGACGCCTGGCTCTCGCCCTCCGCCGCACTCGCCGACATCCTTGCCGACACCTGGAGCGGCGACGCGCCACCACCTCCGCTCAGCGTGGTGCCCTACCCGTTCGTGCCCTCGGATGCGCTCCTGGCTCTCGACCCGCCGTCGCGGATCCGCACCGTCGGCTTCCTCGGTCGCCTCGAACCCCGCAAAGGCGTCCTCGAACTGCTCGCCGCCATCCCCGGCATCCTGCGCGCCGCGCCCACGCTTCGCTTCCGCTTCATCGGCCCCTCCTGGCCCTTCGCCGGAGGCGATATGCGCGCCCACCTCGAGCGCAGCCTCGCCCGCCACCGCGCCTCCCTCGAGTTCACCGGCCCGGTCGATCCGACCGAGCTCCCCGCCCAGCTCGCCCGCGTCGACCTCATCGTCCTCCCCAGCCGCTGGGAAAACTTCCCCTTCGCCTGCTGGGAGTCCCTCGCCGCCGCCCGGGCGGTCATCGGCTCCGGCGCCGGCGGCATGGCCGAGCTCATCGAGCACGAACGCTCCGGGCTGCTCGTGCCCCCGCGCAGTCCATCCGCTCTGCAAGACGCCGTGCTCTCCCTCGCTCGCGCGCCCGCCCGCGCCCGGGATCTCGCCCTCGCCGGCCGGGCCCGGGTCCTGGATCAACTCGCCCCCGCCCGCGTCCTTCCCCTTCAACTCGCCGCCTACCAAGCCGCCCTCGAACGCGCCGCCCACCGCCGCGCCGTACCATGCAGCTCAGCGTCCTGATACCCACCCACCAGCCCCGGGCCGACTACCTCGCGCGCACCCTCGACGCGCTCCGCGCCCAGACACTCGACCCCGCGCGCTGGGAGTTGCTCCTGATCGACAACGCCTGCCGCCCCCCGCTCTCCCCCTCGCTGGTCGACTGGCACCCACGGGGCCGCGTCGTCAGCGCCCCCGAGCTCGGCCTGGTCCAGGCCCGCATCGCCGGGACCCGCGCGGCCGTCGCCGAGGTCCTCGTCTGGTCCGACGACGACAATCTCCTGGCCCCGGACTACCTCGCCCGCGTCCTCGACCGCTTCACCACCTCGCCCACCCTCGGCGCCCTCGGCGGCCGATCCCTTCCCGAGTACGAAAACATCCCCCCGCCTTGGTTTGATCCCGGACTCGCCCCCCTCGGTTGTCGCGACCACGGAGCCCGCCCCCTCGAAGCACGCTGGAGCACCGGGGAGCCTCACGTTTATCCCCCCTTCGCCCCCATCGGCGCCGGTCTCGCGATCCGCCGTGAAGCCCTCCTGCCCTGGTGCCGCACCGCCCTCGACGATCCCGCTCGCTCCCGGCTCGGCCGTCGCGGTGAAGCCCTCAGTTCCGGCGAGGACAACGACATCAACCTCACCCTTCTCGCCGCCGGCTGGACCCTCGCCTACGATCCGTTCCTCGAGCTCACCCACCTGATCCCGGCGCGGCGGCTGTGCCCCGAGTACCTCGCGCGCCTCAGCCGTGCCGCCTATCGCGATTTCGTCCGCGTGCTCGCGCTCCACGGCCTCGCTCCCTGGCCTCCCCTCAGCCCCGCGGCCGCGGTCCTCCGACGCGCCCGCGCTTGGTTTCGCGCCCGCGCCTGGACCGGTCCCGCCGCCGCCATCCGCTGGCAGGCCGCCTGCGGCCAGATCGATGGCCGTGTCGCCCTGCGCGTCCGTCCCCTCCCGCCCGCATGAGCCTCGCCGGACGTCTCCTCTACCACGTGTGGCACCGACCCCGCGCCTGGCGCGCCCAGATCGGACGCGAAGGCGGTCTCCGCAACTACCTCGCGACCCGCAGCGGCCGTGCCGCCATGCGCCGGGCCGCCCTCCATCTGCCCTCGCCCGTCCCCGCCGAGGGTCCACTCCTCACGCTCCACCTCCTGACCGGCGCCCGCTATTGGGATCAGAGCGCCTTCTGCCTTTTCAGCCTCGCCGCCCAGGCCCGCCGTCCTCTCCGCCCCGTCATCCACGACGACGGGACCCTCGCCCCCCGCCACCGAGCCGCCCTTGGCCGCCTTTTTCCCCACGCCCATTTCGACTCTCTCCCCGCCCAGCAAGCCCGCCTGGAGACCCACCTGCCCGCCTCCCGCTTCCCCACACTTCGCCGCCGCTGGTCCGACTACCCCCACATCCGCAAAATCATCGCTCCCCACCTCGGCGCCTCCGGCTGGAAACTCGTCCTCGACTCGGACCTCCTCTTTTTCCGACGGCCCGACTTTCTCCTCGACTGGCTCGACCGCCCGGATCGCCCCCTCCACGCCGTCGACTGCACCGAATCCTACGGCTACCCCCGCCCGCTCCTCGCCACGCTCGCCGGCCGGCCCCTGCACCCACTGGTCAACGCCGGCCTCACCGGCCTCCACGGCGACCAAATCGACTGGCTCGATCTCGAACACTGCGCCACCACCCTCGTCGCGCGCCACGGCACCAGCTACCTCCTCGAGCAATGCCTCGTGGCCCTCCTCGTCGCCCGCCACGACTGCGCCGTCGCCCCCGCCGCCGATTACGTGACCAACCCCGCCCCCACCGAGGCCGAGGCCTGCCGCGCGGTCATGCACCACTACGTCGCCGAGTCCAAAGCCTGGTACTACCGGGCCAACTGGCGTCGCTTCTCCGACCCTGCGCCCGCGATCCGATGAGCACGCCAGAGCCCCTCGTCTCGATCGTCATCCCCGCCCGCGACGCCGCGCCCTGGCTGCCGGCCACGCTCGACTCCGCCCTCGCCCAGACTCACCCCGCGCGCGAAATCCTTGTGGTCGACGACGGCTCGACCGACGGCACCCCCGCCGTGCTCGCCCGCTACGCCTCGCTTCACCCGGGCCGGCTGCAACTCCACCGGCTGCCCGGCTCCGGAGCCGCCGCCGCGCGAAATCACGGCCTGCGCCACGCCCGCGGCGCCTACATCAAGTTTCTCGACGCCGACGATCTCCTCGCCCCCGAGAGCCTCGCCTCCCAGCTCGCCGCGCTCGCCGCTCGTCCCCGCCACCTCGCCTACGGCGCCTGGGCCCGCTTTCACCAAGACCCCGCCACCGCCCGCTTCAGCCCCCGACCCGGCTGGCGCGATACCGACGATCCCGTCGACTGGATCTGCCAGACCTGGACCGACGCCGAGCCCATGTATCAATGCGGTCTCTTTCTCATCCCCCAAGCCCTGCTGCGCCGCGCGGGCGCCTGGCACGAGGACCTGTCCCTGATCGACGACCTCGAGTTCTTCACCCGCCTCGTGCTCGCCTCCGAAGGCATCGTCCACACCCCGCCCGCCCGCCTCTATTACCGCTCCGCCGTCCCGGGCAGCCTGTCCGCGCGAAAAACCCGCCGGGCCTGGGAATCCGCCCACCTCTCCACCCGCCTCGCCTGCCAACAACTCCTCGCCCGCGAGGACTCCTCCCGCACCCGCCGCGCCGCCGCCGACCTCTGCCAAAATCTGGCCCACAGCCTCTACCCGGATCATCCCGATCTGGTGGCAGATCTCCTCACCGAGGTACGCCGCCTCGGTGGCTCGCGCCTGCTCCCCGGCGGTGGGCCCGCCTTCCGCCTGCTCGCGAGGACGCTGGGTTGGCGCGCCGCCCTCCGCGTTCGCCGCCTCCACGCCGCCCGGAGGCCCACCCGCTCCCTTCCCTGAGTCCGCCCCGATGGCCCGCATCCGCATCTACCTCGGTCGCCACCTCTGCACCGCGCCACGCCCGCAGAAGGAGGCCGACGCGCTCGCCGCCGCCGGCCACGAGGTCTCCGTCCACGGTCTGTGCTTCGACCCCGCGCTCGCCCGCCGCGACCTCGAGCTCGTCGCCGGCCAGCGCTGGATTTTCTCCCCCTATGCCGACGTCCGGCCGCCACGGCCCTCGCGCCGCCTCCGCTGGTATCTGTTTCGCCTTTCCCATCGCCTCGCCCGAGAGTCCTGGCGTCACCTCCGCCTCTTCGGTTCCGGCACCTTTGGCTACGGAGCCCGCGCCCTGCGCCGCCACGCGCTCCGCCAACCGGCCGACCTCACGATCTTTCACTCCGAGACCGGCCTGCTCGCCGCCACCGCCCTCCGCGCTCGCGGTCTGCGCGTCGGCGTGGATTTCGAGGACTGGTTTTCCCGCGACCTGCCCCTCACCGAGCGGAGCCGCCGCGCCACTCCCCTGCTCGCGCGGCTCGAACTCGAGGCCCTGCGCCGGGACCGCTACCTCCTCGCGCCCTCCCGCGCCCTCGCCCACGCGCTCGGCCAACTCGGCGGCTCCACCCCGGAGGTGATCTACAACAGCTTCCCCGGCCCCGCCTCCTCCACCCTCCTCGAGCGGCCGGAAGGCGACCGCGTCAGCCTGCACTGGTTCTCCCAGACCCTCGGCCCCACCCGCGGGCTCGAGACCCTCGCCGCCGCTCTCCCCGCCCTCCGCTTCCCCTGGTCGCTGCACCTGCGCGCCGACGATCCCTCGGACTGGTTTCAACAACTCCTCGCCCTCGTTCCCCGTCCGCTTCACCCCCACATCCACCTTCACCCCACCGTCCCCGCCGCCGCCCTCCCCGCCCACCTCGCCCGGCACGACATCGGCCTCGCCACCGACGGCCCCGTTTCGACCAGTCGCGACCTCACGATCAGCAACAAGTTTTTCCAATACCTCCAGGCCGGCCTCGCCGTCGTCGCCGGCGACACCGCCGGACACCGCGAAGCCCTCGCCCTCCTTCCCGGCGCCGGCATCCTCTACCCCTCGGACGACGCCCCGGCCCTCGCCCGCGCCTTGCAAACCCTCGGCGGCGCGCCCGCGACCCTCGCCTCCGCCCGGGCCGCCGCCCGCGCCGCGCACGCGCTCCACTTCGCGCACGAACTCCACGCTCCACGCATCCCCGCCCTCGCCGCCCGCGCCCTCGCCCCCTGACTCCGCTTCCGCTCCCGCCATGCGCATCCTGCTCACCGCCGACCCCCTGCTCCCCGTGCCCCCTGGCGGCTACGGCGGCATCGAGCGCATCGTCGACGCCTTGGTCCGCGCGCTCCGCGCCCGCGGGCACCGGGTGGGTCTCGTCGCCCGCGCCGGCTCCACCTGCCCGTCCGACGCCCTTTATCCGTGGCCCGGCGGGGATCCCGGCACCCTGCTCGGCAGCACCCGAAACGCGCTCGCCCTCGCCCGCGCCGTCCGCGCCTTTCGCCCCGACCTCGTCCACAACTTTTCCCGCCTCGCCCACCTGCTCCTTTTGCTGCCCGCCCGCCTGCCGAAAATCATGTCGTACCAG
>JBILUB010000104.1:0-7922 GCA_044371245.1 Opitutaceae bacterium | reverse complement strand
TGCGCGCGCGCTGCGCCGAGCTCGGCCTGCGCGGCACCATCCTGCTCGCCACCGAGGGCATCAACCTCTTCGTCGCCGGCCCCCGCCCCGCCACCGATGCCCTCCTCGCCGAGCTCCGCGCCCTGCCCGGCCTCGCCGACCTCGAGCCCAAGGAAAGCCTCTCCGCCGAGCAGCCCTTCAACCGCATGCTCGTGAAAGTGAAAAAAGAGATCATCGCCTTCGGCGTCGAGGGCATCGACCCCGCCCGCGCACCCGCCCCACGCCTCGACCCACGCACCCTCAAACAGTGGCTCGACCAGGGCCGCGAGCTCGTCCTCCTCGACACCCGAAACGACTACGAGGTGAAGCTCGGCACCTTCACCGGCGCCCTCGCGCCCCCCATCGAAAACTTTCGCGACTTTCCCGCCGCCCTCCGCTCCCTGCCCGCCGAACTCAAAAACCGCCCCGTCGTCACCTTCTGCACCGGCGGCATCCGCTGCGAAAAAGCCGCTCCGCTCCTCGTGCGCGAAGGCTTCTCCGAGGTGTACCAGCTCGAGGGCGGCATCCTCAAATATTTCGAGCTCTGCGGCGGCGCGCACTACGAGGGCGAGTGCTTCGTCTTCGACCGCCGCGTGGGCGTCGACCCTCAGCTGCGCGAGACCGACTCCGTGCTCTGCTTCGCCTGCCAGACCCCGCTCACCGCCGCCGAACAAGCCGATCCGCGCTACGTCCCCGACCGCTCCTGCCCGCACTGTGCCCCCGCTCCCACCCCGGCCGGCTAAACCTGCCGCCACACCCTTCCTTCCGTGTACGCCTCCGTCTCCCGCCTCCCGCTCCGCCTCCTCCTGCTCGCCTTTGCCGCGCTCCTCGCCGCCGGCTGCACCCACCTCGAGCGCCTCGTCGAGCCCGGCCGCGACCCCGCCGGCCTCACGGAGATCTTCGTCGCGCGAAATCTCGACGACAACCACCGCCTCGCCGAGCGCCTCGCGCACGCCCTCCGTAGCCGCGGCCTCAGCTCCGCCAGCGGCCCGCTCACCATGCTCCCACCCTCCGCCCAGGCCGTGCTCCACTACGAGGACCGCTGGGCCTGGGATTTTGGAGAACACATGACCCACCTGCGCCTCGATCTTCACGACCCCGGCGCCCCGCGCCCCTACGCCTCCGCCTGGCGTACCCGCCACGTGGCCAACTCGACCGATCTCGACGCCGTCATCGCGCAGGTCGTCGACGAACTGCTCCGCTCCGCGCCCTGAGCCGGAGTCCACGCCCGCGCTTGTCCCCCCGCCCGGCCGCCACTTGAATCGGCGGCGATGAAAAGCGCCTACGAACTCGCGATGGAGCGGCTCGCCAAATCCGAGCCCAAGGAAAAGCCCCTCAGCCCCGCGCAAAAGGCGCGCCTCGCCGAGATCGACACCGTCTTCAAAGGCCGCTGGGCCGAGCGCCAGGTTTTCCTCAAGGAGCAGCTCGAAAAAGCCCTGAGCACCGGCGACGCCGATGCCGCCGAGCAGGTACGCGTGCAGCTCGCCCGCGAAAAACTCCGTCTCGACGAGGAGTGCGAGGAGGAGAAGGAGCGCGTCCGACGCGAGGCTCGCGCCTGAAGCCAAGTCCGCGCCATCGCCCTGCCGAGCAGCCGGCCGCGAGAAAGAGCCCTCCGGGGGCCGGCCAAAAGTCGAGGGCTCAACCGCACCCGGTCAGGCTCAGACCCAGACAAAATCGGCCAGCAGCACGTGGTGATCGCTTGCTTGCGTCGGCACCACCCGACGATCGACACAGCGCAGCGACGCATCGTGAAAAATGTGGTCCAGCACATAGGGCTGGCGCCGCCAAGTGACCTCCTTGGTCTGCACCGTGGCAAAGCCCTCCGCTGCGTACTCGTCGGCCAGGCCCACATGATCGCGCACATTAAAATCGCCGCTTAAGATCGCGCCGATCCCCTCGGTCCGCGCGGCCCGCAGATGCTCCGCGACCAAGCGCCGCTGGCCGGGATGGGCCCGGCTGTCGGATTTCAACATGAACAGCGCGAGCAGATGCGTGTTGAGCAAGCGCAGCTTCCTCCCCGCGATCTCGGTCGTCGCCCCGATCAAGACTCGATCGGTCGGCGTCCGCGGATCCCCGAAAAAATCGAAACCCACCGGCGGCGAGGGCAACACCATCCGGAAGGGATCCTGCAATGGCTGGCGGCAAAAAATCGCCAGCCCGATGCCAAAGGGCAGCTCGCGCGGATCGGACGGCGGATAGGCAAAAAAACCGTGGTACCCTCCGAGGGCGGCCTGCAAACGCGTGTAGTTCGGCGGAGGGCTCGTCTGCTCCCCGCCAGGCTTCGCCTGCTCGACCTCCTGGAGATGGATGATGTCCGCCTCGTGCCGCAGGATCTCGGCCACCGCTTCCTCCACCCTCACCGGCGCATGGTCGGGATCGCGCTCGTCCCACACCTGCCCGAACTGCATGTTAAACTGCAGGACTCGGAAGGGTTTCACGCGATTTTGGGGAGCATGCGGCGGAGATCGGTGCGGGGCGGGCGCCGGGCTCTACTCGGCCGGGGCCTCGACCCGGGTACGCGTCGTCGGCGGCCCGAGGGACACGCCCGGCGCGAGTGAGGACTCGCCCGAGACATCGCGGCTCCCGGCCTCCGCGCCGGCCGCTCCCGCGCTCACGCCCGTGTCCCCGTTTCGACGAAAGGAAAAGCGATTTACCCGGTCAAAGGTGGTGCGCTGCGAAGTCACCGGCATGGTCGATTCGTCGAAGCGCGAAGCCTGGCCGATACGATCCTGGAAACGGACCGCCACCTGGGAACGGTAGGCGTCCTCCCGGGTGGAGAAAGGCGCCTGCCTCCCGTTCCACACGCTTTCGCGCCGCTCGATGAGCTCCCGCTCCCGGGTCTCGGGCACGACAAAACGCGATTTCTCGCGCGTCTCCTCCACCGCGATCCCACTGCGCCGCTCGCCCACCACCGCGCTTTTTTTCTCAAACTCGCCCGGGCCGACAAAACGGCGTTCGCCGACCACCAGATTTTGCTCCGGAGCCTTGGTCTCGGGCAGCACCGCTTTTTGCTCGGTCGAGGCGCGAGCCCTTTTCGCGATATCCAGACGGTCCGGCGCGGCATGGGCGGCGCCGGGCAGGGCGCAGGCCAGGAGCATCGCGGGCAGGAGCCGTCCGGCTAGGACTGCGGGGTTCATGGGTCCCAAGCGCAATCCGGCGTCGAAAAGGGGCAAGGTTATTCCGGCTCGGCCGTACCCTCCACCACCCAGGCCCGCGCTTCCGGCACCTGCTCCAGAAAAAGCCCGAGGGCGGAGGAGAGGTGCTGCGCGTAGCGAAAATGCGCACCCAGTCCGGTGCGCAGCTCGGCCTCGTAGATAAATTTGTCGGCGTGGGTCGAGTGCTCGAAGGGTGTCTGCGCGCCCAGCAGCAACGAGTAGACGTAAGCCGGCGAGCCCCGAGCCAGCAGCTCCCGGGTCAAAGCGAGCTGGTCCTCGAGCAGATCGCGATGCGCATCGTGCGCGATCTCCGGCGGCAGGTAAAAGCCGGCCTGGATCAGCGGCGTGTAGCGGTGGCCGGTGCGGTGCCGGTTCAGGTCGCGCAGCTCGGCAAGCGCGAGGTTGTTCCAGGCGAAGCTCACGCGCATGCGCCGCGTCGCGCTGCCTTGCTGCCCGTAGCGGTTGGCGCGGGCGGAGAGCGCGTCGGCCACCGACTGCTCCTCCTTCAGGAAGGGCGGCGTCGCGCGATCCACGTGCACCCAGGTCTCGTCGGCCAGGGGCGCGGCCGAGAGCCGGGCCAGTCCGAGGCGGCAGGAGCTCGCCAGCTCGGCCGCGGCCTGCGCCTCATGGCTCTTCTCCGCCTGACTGTGGCGCATGAGCCGGGGCGAGATTTTGAGCAGTTCGCCACGGATCAAGTCCGCCGCGGCCCGCGCTTCGGGATGCGGGAGGGAGGCGAGGTGCTTCACCGTCTGCGCCCACATGCGGGAGGTCTGCACGAGGGCGACGTTGGTCCGCGTGGCGAGCGGGATGAAGTAGCGGGCGCGATCCAGCGCGTAGTTTTTTCGGATGCGGGCCACCACGACCGGCTTCGCCCCCGCCGGCACCCGCACACGCTCCGGCTCGGCCTCGCCGAGCGCATCGAGGCGCGTGTACTCCGCCTGGTAGGCGGTAAAGGCCCGCGCCATCACCTCGCGCCAGCGCCCCGCCAAATCGTCGGGCACGCCCACCGCCTCGGCCTCGGGCAGCGAGCTCGGTGCCAGGCTGATGTAGCGGGTCGACGATTCCTGACCGTCGGCCATCTGCGCGATTTCAAAAAGTTTATACGCGAGCCACATCGACACGTCGTCGAGGGCGATGGCCAGTCCCCCGGTCAGGCCGCCGATCGAGGCATGGCCGTAATCGACAAACTTCAGGATGCGATCGATCGAGGCGTCGGGATCGGCGGGATCTACCTTGGCCAGGATGGCGTGGATGCCCTCGTTGCTCCGCGAGTAGCGGGCGAGCACCGAGGCGAGCAGCTCGGGGGTGACGCGGGGCAGGTCGGCGGCGGAGGGCGGCGGTACGAGGGCGAGACCGGTGATGCGCATCGGGTGGAGTGGGCCGTCAGCCAAACGTCGCGCCCGCCCCCTGCGAGCACGAAAGGTCGTCCGCTCCGGGCGCACGATCCGCTTTTCTCCTCCCGGTTTTTCGTATCGGCTGCCTCCACCCGTGCCCACCGCCGCCGCGCCCCTCCCCGCCAGCACCCCGTCACCCGCGCCGCCCATCGTCGTGCATGTCATCACCGGCTGGCGCCGCGCCGTGGCCCGCCTGCTCGGCCGGGTGATGCGTCTGTGGGCCTCCACCCTGCGGCTGCGCACCGACGCCGAGACGCTGCGGCTGCTGACGGTGGATCAAGCGGCGACGATGTTTATGCTTTGGCACAGCCGCGGCTTCGTGGCCGCCGAGCTTTCGCGGCGCCTGCGCCCGGGGCGTCCGCTCCACGGTCTGGTCAGCACCAGCCGGGACGGGGCTTGGTTGACCGCGTTTTTCGAGAGTGTCGGCCTGCGGGTGGTGCGTGGCTCGAGCTCGCGCGGGGGCCGGGAGGCGGTGAAAGCCTTGGTCGATGTGTTGCGCGCCGGTCACGATGTGGGGCTCACGCCGGATGGGCCGCGCGGGCCGGCCGAGGTACTGAAACCGGGCGCGCTGGTCATCGCCCGGCGAGCGGGGGCCCGCGTCATGCTCGTGGGCATCCACCACGAGGAGTGCTGGCGGCTGCCCAGCTGGGATTCCTACAATCTGCCGCGCCCCTTCGGCACGGTCTGGCTGCGCGTCCGCGAGGCCGATGCGAGCCTGCTGCGAGGCCCCGACGCGCTCCCGCACCTCGAAAACATGCTCCGCGAGCTCAACGCTGCGGCACCCGAGGCCGCCCGCGGCCCGGCGGTGCTCTGAGCGCCGGCCAGCGCCCCTCAGAAACCAGGCCTCGTCGGGTGAAGCCCCGGGCTGCGACGCACCGCGGCTACAGGTTCACCTCGGGCGCTCGAGCTCGCCCGGCCGCCTGTATCCGTTTTCCGGATGCGCCGGGCTCAGGGGGTGAAAAGCGGCGAGAGCACGACGGTGGAGCCCGGCAGCACGATGTAGTCCTCGCCCGCGCACCAGGTCTGGTCGTTGAGCAAAAACTTGCAGACCACCGGCTGCGAAACCTCGGGCAGGGTGATCGACCAGCGATCGTCGCCGATACACTCGAGCGGCACGCCGACCTCCCAGCTCAGGCCCGGTCCCTGTCCACGGAGCGTGAGGTGGTTGCCGAAGCCGACGTCGACCGCGGCCACGATCGTGGTGGCGACGGTGGTGGTGCGTGCGGCCCCGGCCGGCACTTTCGGGGTCTTCACCGCGGGCGCGGGGGCGGCCGGGACTGGTTTGGGGGCGGGCGCGGATTTGGCCACCTTCGGGGTTTTGATCGCCTTGACCGTTTTGACCGGCTTGGCGCTCTTCGCGGTCTCGGCTGCCTTGGCCGCAGGGTCGGCCTTCGGCGCCGATGCCGCGGGAGCGGGAGCCGCCTTGGTTTTTTTCGCCGCAGAGGCTTTGGGAGCGGCTTCAGCGGGCTTGGCAACTTTGGCGGAGGATTTTTTCATAGTGCAAAAATGCGTGTAAGCTCCTGCTACGTATAGGGCTCTAAAGTGGTCGCGACGCTAGGTCACGGCTTTCGACACTCAACAGCATTTTGTGATCCAGAGGACCGATCGTGAAAGATTAACCTTTGGTAGGGGGGCGCGTTGACCGGAGCGGGAGACGGAAGGGTAAAAAAAGGGAAACCCCGCCCGCGCGAGGCGGGCGGGGCTCCTTGGGAACCCTGGTCGGAATCGTCGTCGAAGCGTTATGACAGGAGTCGCAACGCGGTCTGGGCGGATCCGTTGGCCTGGGCGAGCATCGCGGTGCCCGCCTGGACCAGGGTATTCCATCGTGCCAACTGGGTCGACTCCGAGGCCACGTCCACATCGACGATGCGGCTGTTGGCGGCCTCGAGGTTGGCCTTGTTGATCGTCAGCAGTTCGGAGGCGAACGCGAGGCGGCTTTGCTCGGCGCCGTTGCCGGCGCGCATGGTGGCCACGTTCTCGATCGCGTCTTTGATGTCGCTGAGGTCGATGTCAGCGAGTCCGGAGGCATCGGTGAGCGTGCCGACGCCGGTGCCGCTGCTGGCAAGGTCCCGGTCGCTGAGCGACACCGCCGAGCTGGTGGAGCCGTCCTCCGTCGTGGAGACGGAGAGGGCGGTGCCGAACAGGGCGATGCCGTTGAACTCTTCACCCGCGATGGAGGTGAGCTGGTCCTGCAACTGGGTGAACTCGGTATCGTAGTTCTCCTTGTCGCTGTCGCCCTTGGTGACGTCTCCGTAGAGAGTCTTCAGCTCGCTCATGCGGTCGAGGATCTTACCCGCGACCTTGAGCGCGCCGTCCTGCGTATGCAGGTAGGACGCGGCATTGGCGATGTTGGTGTTCACGGCGCCTTGGCGTTTGGCCGCGGCGCTGAGTTTCATCGACACCGCCAAACCGCCGGCATCATCCGAGGGGTTGACGATTTTTGAGCCGCTCGAGAGCCGGTTAAGGCTCTTCTGCAGCATCAGGTTTGACGAGGCCAGGTTGTTGGAGGCAACGGTGGCCGAGTAGTTGGTGTTAATTACAACTGCCATGGTGGTATCTTTCCTTGATGAGCGCGACGTCCGTCGTCGCCACGAATCCGGAAGGAGCGGTCCGGATCAGACCGTTTGGGGCGTGAGCCCCAAAGCGTGACCCTGCGGGGAAAGTGCGGCGGGCTGCGGGTGGCAGTCGGCGCGACAAGGAGACACCGCGGGCGGTCAGTTGTGGTACGGTATGAGGGCAGAGGCGGGGCCGCCGCGCGGGGCGGCCTCGCCGAGTTCCGAAAAGACGGCTTACTGCAGGAGTCGCAGCGCGGTCTGCGCGCTCTGGTTCGCCTGGGAGAGCATGGCCGTGCCGGCCTGCACCAGGGTGTTCCAGCGGGCGAGCTGCGTCGATTCCTGCGCGACGTCCACGTCGATGATCCGACTGGTGGCGGACTCGAGGTTGGCCTTGTTGACCGTGAGCAGCTCGGCGGCGAAGGCCAGGCGGCTCATCTCCGCGCCGTTGCCGGCGCGCATGGTGGCCACGTTCTCGATCGCTCCGGTGATCACGTCCAGGTCGATGTCGGCCAGGCCGGAGGCGGCGGTCACCGCACCGATGCCCGTGCCGCTGCTGGAGAAATCACGGTTGGTCAGCGTGACGGCCGAGGTGGTCGAGCCGTCCTCCGTGGTGGTCACGGAGAGGGCGGTGCCGAACAGCGAGATGCCGTTGAACTTTTCCGCGCTGATCGACTCGAGCTGACTCTGGAGGGCCACGAACTCGGTGTCGTAGTTCTCCTTGTCGCTGTCGCTCTTGGTGACGTCGCCGAAGAGGGTCTTCAGCTCGCCCATGCGCTCGAGTACCTTGGCCGCGACTTTCA
>JBILUB010000103.1:0-7984 GCA_044371245.1 Opitutaceae bacterium | reverse complement strand
AACATCGGCACGACACCACGTCCGCCGCGATTCAGCGTCCGCCGCGCGGCGTCATCCAGCCATGGATTGGGATCACGGCGGCGGGGCCAATCCCCCGCATTCGCCTGGGTGAGGATCAAGCGGGACCACGGCGCGTGCTCCGCCCGTCGCCGCGTCGTCAAAAAGACCGGAGCGAAAAACCCGCGGTGCGCGGGCGGCTCCTGCGCGTCGATGGCCTCCGGCAAAAAGCCCAGCAAGGTGTCCGCGACCAGGTCGCGGGGCCAGACCCTGGGCTCACGGGCGGCGAAAACATCGAGCGCTTCCATGCCCTCCGGCAGGGTCAGTCCCCACTCGGCGGCCAGCTGGCGCAAACGCGTCAACGCCGGCCCGAGCGCCACCTTGTCCGGCCAACCGGGGAGCAGCGCGGCCGCCAGACGCCGCAAATCCGCGGCCGCGGAGCCGCGGCTCTCCCCGCGCTCCCCCGCGCTCGCCGCGGCGGACGGGACCGCATCCCCGGCCGCGGGTGCCGGCTCCGAGCCCAGCGCGGCGGCCAGGGTATGGTCGCAAGCCTCCTGGAAACGCTCCTCCACGTGCCTTCGGAAACCGCCGCTCGCCGCTTCCAGTCCGGCCAGATTGTGCGCCCGTAGCCGCGGGTGCAGCGCGAGCAATTCATCGAGTCGGCCTCCTTTGGCCCAGAAAGCCACCGCGCCGCGCAGGATCAGCAGGTCGACCGGCGCCGCGGCCGAACGCCCGACATGATCGTGGTGCGGAACTCCGAGCGCCCTCAGCCGCGCCCCGACCAGACGGTGCAGCGGCCCGGGCCCGGGGAAAACCACCCCGACATCCCCCGAGCTTTCCGGCGCGGAAGCGCCCTCGGTCCGCAGCCACGAGACGACTCGCCCCACGATGAGTTCGGCCTCGGCCGCCCGATCCGCGCCGAGCAAGATTTCCGGCGTGGGCTCCATCCGCTCGCCCGCTTCCACCTCCTCGATGAGAAGCGGGTCGGCCGCGACCCCGAGAAATTTTTCCCAACGCGTCACCCAGGCCTCGTCCGGTCGCTCCGTGTCCCCGGTCTCGGCCGCTCCGCGGAGCAGGGGCGCGGGCAACACGACCGTCGCCCTCTCCGCGCGGCGCAAAAGTGCCGCGACATTAAAAAACTCCGACGTGTTCTCCACGCCCAAGCCCACCACCAGGACCTCCTGGGCGATCGGCGGACAGTCCGGCGGGAGCGGCTCGAGCGCGGCGGCGATGGCTTGTTGCTGGCCGAAACCGTAGCCGAGGCGGGTCGCCCAGCGCCCGAGTTCTCCCCCCAGCTCGGCGAGCTCGGGGCGGGGAAAGTCCGAGGCCGCAAACCCGGCCTGCAAAAGATCGTCCAGCGCCTGCAAGGCCCGCTCCGGATCACTGCGCAAACTCCGCCACACGGCGAGTTCGTCGTCCCGGGCCGCGGCCGGAGCGGGCCCGCCGCCGCGCTCCAGACGCTCCTCGATCAAACCACGCAGCCCGAGGAGCAGAAACTCGCGGCCCAGCTGCGGACGCTCCGCACCGCTCGCCGACAACCACTTCCTTCGCGCGAGGCCGGGAACCACAAACTCCACCCCGAGCAGGGGCAGGCACGCGCGCACACAACGCTGTTTCCAGACCAGCGCCTGCCCCCGCGTCGGCACCACCACATAGGCGCGCTCCAGACGACCTCGCCGGGCCTCGATCCAGGGCCGCATCACCCGCTCCCACGTCGCCTCCGCGTCGGGACTGAGCAAAAGTTGGACAGGGCTCGCGAACATGTCTGCGACCACCACAGGGACGAGCCGAGCCGGGCACAAGCGCGCGTCGGAGCGTCAAAACTCCAACTGGCCGGCCGGAAAAACAAAAACCCTGCTCCGCCTCAGGGGGGTCGCAGGGTGCGGGGCTCGGCAAGGGCGGCGGGTGGCGCCGCGGACGAACGCTTACTTGGTGAAAACGGCTTTGGCGGTGCGAGCCTTGGCGCGGGAGGCGGCATTCTTGTGGACGACGCCGGACTTGGTCGCCTTGTCCATCGCGGACGTGTAGGCCTCGGCCGCCGCCTTGGCGGCGGCTTTGTCCTCGCCCTTGGCGGCGACGAGGAACTTCTTGTGCAGGGTCTTCAGGCGGGTCTTGGTCGCCTTGTTGCGGGCGGTGAGACGGGTGGCTTTGCGGGCGGCCTTGATGGCAGATTTGGTGTTGGCCATGGGTGCAGGGGGGACGAAGGATTGATTTTGGAAAACGGGCAGAACCTCAAAGCAGGCCCCGGGAGTCAAGGTCGCATTTGCCCCCGGACGTCCTTTCCGATTGGCAGAGATACGCTACGGAGGATTACTCCCTCCACGGTCGTCGCCTCTCCTCACCCGTCGCATGAGCATCAAACTGCGCCTCGGCCTCCTTCTGGGGCTCCTGCTGCTCGTCTTTGTCTTCTGTGTGCTCGCCTTTCGCGCGGTCGAGGCGCGCGAGATCGCGGCGGCGCTGGCCGCGGCGCGGCGCGAGGAAGCGGCCCTCCTGGGCAAATGGCTCGACTTGCGCTCCGCTTCCCTGCGCCGCTTCGCCGACGATGCACTCGCGTGGGAGGAGCTGGCCGCGTTCGCCACCGCCCCCGCCGCTCGGCCGGACTGGGCCCGTGAACGCCTGGAACCTTCGCTCCCCGACTACGGCGTCGACGGCCTCTGGATCACCGGCCCCGATGGCGAGCTGCGGCACGCGATCGCGCGGCCGGACCTCGCGGGGGAGGCTCCACCCCTGCCCCGGGGTTACCTGCCGGACCTCGCCCGCCCGCAGGCGGGTTCACACGCCTACTTCCACCCCGTCGGCGCGGGCCTGCTCGAAGTGCGCGCCTTCCCGCTGGCGGTCGCCGGAGCCGAGGCGCCCTGGATGTTTGTGGGACGGCTGTGGGACGCGCGCTACCTTTCCCAACTGGGCGGCTTGACCGAGAGTGAAGCGAGCCTCGGCCCCGCGGAGCACTCCGACCTCGCGCCCGCGGACGAGCGCGCCGACCACATCGCCGAAGACTCGGCGCCGATCGTGATCCAGCGCGCCCTGCCCGGCTGGGACGGGCGGGCGATCGCCTCGCTCCGGCTTCGCAAACCGGCACCGGATCTTTCCTTTCGTGTCGAGGCCGACCGCCTGAAAACCCGGGTGTTTTTGGTTTTCGGGCTCTGCCTCATCGCCTCGCTCGCGGTCAGCCTGCACCGCTGGATTTTGCGGCCCCTGGGATGGATCGCCGACAGCCTCTCGCGTCACGAGATCAGGCCCATCCAGCCCTTGCTCGAATCGCGAACCGAGCTGACCCGCGTGGCCCGGCTGATCGTCACCTCCTTCGAGCACCGCGAAAAACTCGCCCGCGAGGTCACGGAGCGCCGACACGCCGAGGCCGCCCTTCAACGCACGCTCGAGGAGCGCGCACGCCTGGGTCGCGACCTGCATGACGGATTGATCCAGTCCATCTACGCCGCCGGCATGGGCCTGGCCGCGGCGCGGAAACGCGTGCCCGACGACCCGGCGGCGGCCGAACGTCACCTCGCGCAGGTGGCCGAGGTGCTGAACGAGACCATCCGCGAAGTCCGCGACTTCATCACCGGACTCGAGCCGGAGGCGGCCGGCCTGCCCGACCTGACCACGGGCGTGGAACGTCTATTCCACACGATGAACGCGGACGGCGCGGCCCGACTCGAGCTGGCGATCGACGAGTCCCTGGCCGCCCGCCTCCCCGCTTGCCTCCGCACCGACCTGCTCCTGCTCCTGCGCGAGGCCATCAGCAACGCCCTGCGCCACGGCCGCGCCCGCCTGCTCCGCATCCGGCTCGATCCGCTCGACTCGGATCCCGCCCTGGCCCGGCTCGCGATCGAGGACGACGGCGCCGGCTTCGATCCCGTCGCCGCCAAACGGGGACGAGGTCTCGACAACCTCTTCGCCCGGGCCGCCACCCACGGCGGCAAGCCCTCCCTCGACTCCAGACCCGACCAAGGCACCCGCCTCACCTTCCTCTTCCCGCTCGATCCCCGGCCGCCGGGACCGACCACGGGCCGCGGCGAGTCCAGCCTGGAAGGCCCCCGACCCGGCGCGGATGCCGACCACTAGGCCCAAACAGGCTAGGGCTACCTTTGTAGTAGAAGCGTCGATACACCCTCTCGACTACCCGCCTGAAATGGGCTAGCCTGCAGGCCTGAAATGACTTACCCCGGCTCTCCAGATCGATGCGGATGCGGGCTTCGTCCATCGGAAGCGAGAAAGGCCCGGCGCGCCTTTTCCCTCGTTGAGGTCATGGTCGCCTCCTGCGTGCTCGCCTTTGGCGTCAGCGGCGCCCTCGTCACCCTGCAACGCAGCCTCGGCTCGATCGCCCAGGCCCGGCAACTCGACGGCGCCTCCCGCCTGCTGCAATCGGAGCTGGAGCGACTGCGACTACTGAACTGGCAGCAGTTGCACGAGCTCCAGAACCGCGGTGATCCCACGGTGCCGCTCCCGGCGGGAATGGATTTTCCCGGCTTCTCATGCGAACGGCACATCACCGACCTGCGCCCGGGCATGAAGGAAATCACCCTGAGCGCCTCCTGGGGCGGGCCCGAGGGCCGAGCCCACTCCGCCCGCCTGGTCACCCGGTACAGCCGCAGCGGTCTCAATGACTACTTCTACACCACCCGTTGACGCCGGTCCGCGACCCGCTCGCCTCCGACCCTTGCGCGCGCGCCGGCCGGGGCCACTGGCGGGGTTTACCCTGTCGGAAGTGATGTTGGCCGCGACCCTCTCCACCCTCGTGCTCGGGGCGCTGCTCTCCACCTTCCTGCTGATCGGCCGCACGGGCTTCGACCAAGCAGCCTACGCCCGGATCAACTCGCGCGTACGCGTCGCCCTCGAGCGCTTCGACCACGATGTCCGCCTCGCCAGAGACGTGCGCTGGTCGGGGGAACATCGTATCCGGCTCCTGCTGCCGGAGCCGGGCGGCGGATCGGTGACCTACGCCTACGTGGCCGCCGCCGACCCGGCGGCCCCGGGCTCCTTCATCCGCGAGGTCGAAGGCGCGGCCCCGGAAGTCTTGTTGTCGGACGTCGAGCCCGATTTCGCCTTCAGCCGCCACCGCCTGCCCGGACCCACCGGTGCCGAGCAGCCCGCCACCTCAGACCTCGACACCAAACAAATCGGCCTGCGCCTGCGCGCCCTCGGTCCCACCCGTGGCCGATCCGCTCCCAGCCAGCTCGCGTTCTCCGCCCGCTGCGTGTTGCGCAACAAAAGCCCGGGCACCTGAGGCTCCCCATGGCTCCTCGAGCCCACCTCTCCACTCTCTCGACAGGCTCGCCCCGGGTCCGCCACCCGACCCGGGGCTCGGTACTCGTCGTCGCCCTCCTCATCGCCGCGCTCATCGCGCTGATCCTCGGCAGCTACCTCAACCTCAACCTCAGCACCGCCCGCCTCTCGCAACGCACCTTTGATCGCGGCGCCGCCTTTCACCTCGCCGAAGCAGGCCTCGAGGAAGGCCTTTGGAGCTATAACCAGCTCCTCGCCGCTCAACCGGACGCCTGGGATGGATGGGATCTGAGCGGCGACGCGGCCTGGCGGCGGTTTGGCGATTTCGAGCTCGGCCCCTCCACCCGCGGATCGATCAAAATCTACGCGCAACCTATCCTGCCGACCGAGGACTCGCGGCCCCAGCTCGTCGCCCTCGCCTCCGTCCAAAGCCCCGGCGGCGCTCCGATCACCCAGATGCTCGAGGTCACGCTCCGTCGCCGCTCCTTTTTCGGGGCCGGCTTGGTCGCGCGCGACAACCTTTCCTTCCGCGGAGGCCGCGCGAGTTTCGACAGCTGGGACTCGGATCCCGACGCCGACCCGGCCACGCCTCCCCTGCCCTACTCACCCGAAAGGGCGCGGGACAACGGAGCCGTCGCGGTCGGGGCCACCGACGCCGCCGGTCTGGAACTGCGGAAAGCTCGCATCCATGGCTATCTTCATACCCGCAGCCTCGAACCGCTCGTCGAGTCCCCCGGCTTGATCGGCCCCTTCGGCACCGCCGATGGCGCGATCGATTCGGCGAGGGTCGGGCTCGACTACAACGATTCCTTCCCGGCCCTCACCCCACCCGCCGGGGGCCTCCTCCTCGATCCGATCGGCGACTCGCTGGGCACCGACGGCCTCGCCACCAGTTGGCGCAGCCCCTCCCTACGTCTCTCCGGCAACCGCGTGCTCACCATCCACGGCGACGTTACTCTGGTGCTGACCGATCCCGCCGATGCCTTCTCCATCACCGGCGGCGCCGGCCTCGAACTCGCTCCCGGAGCCACCCTCACCCTCTACCTCTCGGGCGACGTCATGATCGCCGGCCGCGGCCAGATCAACCCCGCCACCCCACCCGTCGCACTCCAGTTCTGGAGCACGGCCAACGAAACCCGCCGACAGAGCATCAAACTCGCCGGCCAAGGCAGCTTGTCGGCGCTCGTCTACGCGCCCGAAGCCGACTTCACCGCCGTCGGCAACGCCGAGTTTTTCGGCGCGCTCATCGCCCGCCGCGTGACTTTCTCCGGCAACGCCGCCTTCCACTACGACCAGGCTCTCGCCCGCGTCACCCGCCACGCACCCTGGCGCGGCTCCGCCTGGCGCAGCGTCGACGATTCCGCCGCACGCGCCGCCCTCCTCCCCCTGGTCGACCGCTGATCAAAGAGCGAAATCGATTTAACATAAATCCCTCGTAAATTTGTTACTTGTGTTAAAAAGAGGCCAGCCCCTTAAAACCCCTTCCCATCGCCCTGTATGGCCACACCCGATACGCCCCCGCCCCGCATCCGTCTCCTCCTGGTCGACGATAGCGCGCTGGTGCGGCGCGGGGTGCGAGGCCTGCTCGAGGGCCGGCAACCCCAGGCGGAGTTGGTGATCGCGGGCGAGGCGGGCAGCGTGGCCGAGGCGGTCGCCGCCGCCCGCGATACCAAACCCGACGTCGTGCTCCTCGACATCCGCCTGCCCGACGGCGACGGCTTTGGCGCCTGTCGCGCCATCCTCAAAGAGCAGCCCTCGCTCCGCGTGCTCATGCTGACCTCCTTCGCGAACGACGATTTCGTGCACCAAGCCATCGTTTCCGGAGCGCACGGCTACCTGATGAAAGAGGTCGATCCCGAGCGCCTCATCGAAGCGATCGTCAGCCTCCACCACGGCGAATCCATCCTCGGCACCGGCCTGGTGGAGCGCGTGCTCGACCTCGTGCGCGCCGGTCGCGCCGGACCCGGCCGCGAAGCCCGAACCGGAAACCTCTCCCTCCTCTCCGCCCAGGAACGCCGCGTCCTCGCCCTCGTCGCCGAAGGCCGGACCAACAAAGAAATCGGCCTGCAGATGGGCCTGAGCGACAACACGGTTAAGAACTACTTGGTCAACGTCTTCGACAAACTAAAGGTCAAGCGTAGGTCCCAGGCCGCTGCCCTTTGGGTACAATCCTCGGGCAAGGCCCCATAGTCTCCCCCAAGCCCATCGGGCCTGGCGGACAGGCCTGAAAAAACGGGCCCTCAGTCCCTGCTGCCCGCCGGTGTTTCAGCGTATATTTACGGCATGGCCCCGCCCTGCCGTCCAGCCCGCCGCCCCCCCGATCCACGCGCCGGCTTCACCCTCACCGAAGTCGCCGCGGCCACCTTCGTCATGCTGCTCGGGATCACCAGCTCCATCGCCACCATCCAGTGGGGCTACCGCGCCCTCGACACCGCGCGCAACACCACCCTCGCCGCCCAGATCATCCAAAGCGAGATGGAGCGCATCCGCCTGCTCCCCTGGGACACCAGCTCGACCGACGAGACCGGCGCCCTGAAACCCGCCGTCATCCGCCTCGGCTCCAGCCAGAGCATCGACGTGCTCTCGATCTTCCCCTCCGGCGACACCACCGAGCGCGTCGCCTCCCGCTTCTCCGTCACCCGCCGCGTCGCCGACGTGCCCGACCGCGGCGGCGAGATCAAAGCCATCACCGTCGAGGTCACCTGGACCGGGATCGACGGCTCCCCCCACCTCCGCAGCTCCACCACCCAGTACTCCAAGG